>VGNK01000005.1 GCA_016866055.1 Chloroflexota bacterium
CTGCCGTGGGCCGAGGTGAGCGAGGTGGAGACCGGCCGCGCCGGGCCGAGCTACACCGCGGACACCCTGGGGCTGCTCCGCCGGGAGGCGCCGGGGGCGTGGTGGTTCCTGCTCGGGGCCGACGCGCTCGCCGACCTCCCGCAGTGGCACGAGCCGCAGCGGATCTCCGCGCAGGCGCGACTGGGCGTGGCGCGGCGGCCGGGTCCCAACGGCGACGCGGCCGTGGACCCTGCGGTGCGCGAGGCGGTCCCCGGGATCGAGCGCCGCATCGACTGGATCCCGATGCCGGCACTTGCGGTCTCGTCGAGCGAGTTGCGCGAGCGCGTGAGGCATGGGCGCGACGTGTCGCTGCTCATCCCGGAGCGCGTGCGCGAGGAGATCGAGGCGCTCGGGCTCTACCGCTGAGCGCTGCCGCCTTACTCGCGCCAGCCCTCCGGCGGGCGGCCGAGCAGCACTGAGGCGCGTGGGATTGGCGGCGCGAGGAACGGTCGCAGGTTCGCGTCACGCGCCAAATCGAAGCCGGCGGCGAGCGCGTGGTGCTGGAGCGTGACCGAGGAGCGCAGTCGCGGCTGGCGGACGCCGAGCGAGACTGTGGCGGTGTTCCAGCGGTCGAGCCGAGGGTTGCCGCTCGGTCCGAACTCCCAGAGGACCGCGAGCCCGCCGGGCTCGAGCACGCGCCGGATCTCGCCGAGCAGGGCACGCAGCTCGCGGTCGTCGAGATGCTTCGCGACGTGGCCACACGTGACCAGCGTGAAGCGCGCGTCGGCGAACGGGAGCGCGGTGCCGGTGGCACGGACGAGGCCGACGCGGCTGCCGTCGTGACGTCCATCGCGCGCCGCGAGCCGCAGCATCGTGCCTGAGTAGTCGATCGCGACGGGCGGGACGGCCGGACGCAGCTGCTCGTCGATCGCGCGAGCGAGGCCGCCGCGGCCGGATCCGACATCGAGCAGCCGCGTCGAGGGGTCGAGGCGCAGCGCGGTGGGCAGGCGCAACGCCGGCCCGTTCGTGAGCAGCTGCCCCGTCGATCCCATCAGCCAGCGGAAGCCGATCGCCGAGGGCGCGTGGCTCGAGAGCCAGCGCTCGTACTCCCGCATGCGCGCGGCCTGTTGGCGCGCGCCGGCGGGCGGGGACGACGGCGGGCGGGAGCCGGAGCTCACGAGCGGATCGTCACACGTTGCCGCGGCGCGCTCAATTCAACGGGCGCGAACGGCGGAGGAGGGCCGCGCGCTAGACGTCGAGCGTGGCCTCGAGCGCGTTGGCGGTGATGAACGCGCGGCGGGGCGGCACGTCGTCCCCCATGAGCATCGTGAAAAGCTCGTCCGCCTCCTCGGCGTCGTGCACCTCGACGCGCAGCAGCAGCCGCTTCTCGGGATCCATCGTGGTCTCCCAGAGCTGCTCCGGGTTCATCTCGCCGAGCCCCTTGTAGCGCTGCAGCGAGCCCTGGATCTTGCCGGCGCTCTTCTTGAGGTGCACCTCGAGCTCGCGGTCGGTGTGGAACCAGGTGACGTTGCGCCCGTGGGTGATCGAGTAGAGCGGCGGCTGCGCGATGTAGAGGTACCCGCCTTCGATCAGCTCGTGCATGAAGCGGTAGAAGAACGTCAGCAGGAGGGTGCGGATGTGCGCGCCGTCCACGTCGGCGTCCGTCATGATGATGATCTTGTGGTACCGCAGCTTCGCGGGGTCGTAGTCGTCGCCGAACCCCGTGCCGAGCGCGGTGATCATGTTCCTCACCTGCTCGTTCTCGAGCATCTTGTCGAGGCGCGCCTTCTCGACATTGAGGATCTTCCCGCGCAGCGGGAGCACGGCTTGCGTACGCCGGTCGCGCGCGCCCTTCGCCGAGCCGCCCGCGGAGTCACCCTCGACGATGTACAGCTCCGCGAACTCGGGGTTCGACTCCGAGCAGTCGGCGAGCTTGCCGGGGAGTGCGCTCCCCTCGAGCAGCCCCTTGCGTTGCACGAGATCTCGCGCCTTGCGCGCGGCCTCGCGGGCACGGGCGGCCGTGAGCGCCTTGTCGAGCACGCGACGCGCGATCGCGGGGTTCTCCTCGAGCGTCTGCCCGAGCTTCCCCGCCACGACCGACTCGACGATCCCCTTGACCTCGGGGTTGCCGAGGCGCGTCTTCGTCTGCCCCTCGAACTGCGGCTCGCCGATCTTGACGCTCACGACCGCGCTCAATCCCTCGCGGACGTCGTCGCCCGTGAGGTTCGGATCGCTGTCCTTGAGGATCTTGGCTTTGCGGGCGTGGTCGTTCAGCACGCGCGTGAGCGCCGTCCGGAACCCCGTGAGGTGGCTCCCGCCATCGATCGTCTTGATGCAGTTCGCGAACGAGTAGACGGACTCGCCGAACGACGAGTTGTACTGGATGCCGACCTCGACCTGGACGCCGTCGCGCTCTTCGATCACATAGATCGGATCGGGGTGGAGCACGCCCTTGCCGCGGTTGATGTGCCGCACGAACGCCTCGACGCCGGAGTCGAAGTAGTAGGAGCGCTCGGCGAACTCGGCGCGCTCGTCGACGAAGCGGATGAACACCCCCTTCGTGAGGTAGGCCATCTCTCGGAAGCGCCCGGCGAGCATGTCGAAGTCGTAGTCGAGGGCCTCGAAGACCTTGGAGTCCGGGAGGAAGCGGATGGTGGTGCCGCTCCCCTCCACCTGCGGGCCGCGCACCTTGGTAAGCGGCCCCGTGGGAACGCCGCGCACGTAGCTCTGGCGGTACCGGCCGCCGCCCTGGAGGACCTCGACCTCGAGCGACTCGGAGAGCGCGTTCACCACGGAGGCGCCGACGCCGTGGAGGCCACCGGAGACCTTGTACCCGCCGCCGCCGAACTTGCCGCCGGCGTGGAGGACGGTGAGCACGGTCTCGACCGCGGAGAGCCCGGTCTTCTCGTGCGTGTCGACGGGGATGCCGCGGCCGTTGTCGAAGACGCGCACGTGGCCGTCGGCCTCGATCACGACTTCGATGCGGTCGCAGAAGCCGGCCATCGCCTCGTCGATGGCGTTGTCGACGATCTCGTAGATCAGGTGGTGCAGGCCCCGCTGGTCGGTCGAGCCGATGTACATCCCGGGGCGGCGGCGCACGGCCTCGAGACCCTCTAGCACCTGGATGTTGGCGGCGGTGTAGGTGCCCGGGCCTCCGTTCGACGCCGAGGCGGTCCGCGCCGGTTTGGTGCGAGCGGTGGTCGTCATGCAGCCTCACTCACCATGCGGCGCCCGCCTCGGGGCGCCCGTCGTCGGGCGTGGGCACCAGCGGGACCGCGCGCTCGGGCGCGCAGGTCATCCACGGGCTGATACGTCCGATCCGCCACGTGCCGATGCGGGTGCGCCGGGCGGACGGAGATGGGAACTGCAGGCTCGCCCGGACACACTCGAATGATAGCACAGATGAGCGGGATCAGGCATCGCGACGGGGTCGTTGGCGGGGGCTCCGGGTTGCCAGTGTCCAGTAGCCGAGTCTTAGAGGGGTGGACGGCGATTAGCTAGGGGGACGATGCTTGGAATGCTCGTCAGATCGCGCGTTTCCTCGTCCTGTCGCTCAGGAGCCCTGCGGCCCGGCGCGCTCGCTGAAGCGCCCGCCTAGAATCCGGGCATGGGCGCGGATTCGGCCCGGATCGAGCTCACCCCGATCGGCATCGTGGCGGGCGCCGGCGATGATGTCGCGCGCCAGGACTGGTCGCGCGTTCGCAGCGAGATCCGGCTGCGAGAAGGTCTGGGGGCGGCGCTGTTCGGCCTTGAGGAGTACTCGCACGTGATCGTCGTGGCGTGGCTCGATCGCGTCCCCGAGGCGCTGCGCGGACGCATGCGCGCGCATCCCGGCGGCGACGAGCGGTATCCGCTGCAAGGGGCGCTTGCGCTGCGCGGCGGCGCGCGGCCCAATCCCGTCGCGGTCACCGTCTGCCGGCTGCGGGGGGTTGACGGCGACACCCTCCGCGTTGAGGGGCTGGACCTGGTGGACGGCACGCCGGTGATCGACGTGAAGCCCTACCTCCCGCCGTACGACGCGGTGCCCGAGGCGACGCTCCCGCGCTGGGCGCGCGGGTGAGCACCTCCGGCCGCCTGCAGCCGGGCCGCACCGGCCGCGAGCGGCGCGGCGTGTCTCCGGCTCGACGGCCGCCGTCGGGCCGCGTGCTCGAGGCCGTCTACCGCGCGCTGCTCGAGACGCACGGGCCGCAGCAGTGGTGGCCGACGGCGGCCGAGGACCCCGAGACCAAGCGGCTCGAGATCTGCCTCGGGGCGATCCTTACGCAGAACACCTCCTGGCGCGGCGCGGCGGCGGCGCTGGCGCGCCTCCACGCGGCCGAGGTGCTGAGCTGCGCGGCGATCGCCGAGTGCTCGACCGACGCGCTCGCAGATCTGGTGCGCCCGTCCGGGCACTTCCGCGTGAAGGCGCGCAAGCTGCAGGAGTTCGCGCGCACGGTGATCGAGGCGTACGGCGGGTCGGTGGACGCGCTGCTCGCGGGCGAGGCGAGCGAGATCCGGGAACGCCTGCTTGCGATCTGGGGAATCGGACCCGAGACGGCCGACGCGATCACGCTCTACGCCGCGCGCCGGCCCACCTTCGTGGTCGATGCGTACGCGTACCGGCTCTTCGAGCGCCTGGACCTCGCGCCCGGCGAACGACGGTACGACGTCTACCGGCGCTTCTTCCTGGACGCGATCGGGCCGGATGTGTGGAGGCTCAATGAGTGGCACGCGCTAATCGTCCGCCACGGGCAGCGGGTCTGTCGCCGCTTGTCACCGCTCTGCGGGGAGTGTGCGCTGCTCGAGCGTTGCGTGTTCGGGCGCGCGGAGCTCGGGCTCCCGCGCGGTGCGCGCGCGTGAGGCGCACGCCGCGGGGGTTCGCGCTCGCGATCTTCGCCGGCGTGCTCGCGGGGATCTTCTTCGAGCCCGCACTGGGTCGCGCGTCGATCATCCTCGGGATGCTGGTGGCGACCGTCATGGACGCGACGGTCGTCTGGCGGGCGCGCCGGCGGGCCCGTCGCGAAGCCGCGGGCGAGGAGCGCTGGAGGCGCGATTCGGGTGGCGGCAGGCGATGAGCGCGGCGAGGCGCTCGCGCTCCTTGCGGGCGGGGCTGCCCCACCGGACACTGGCCCTCGGTGGAACTCGGCATCATCGGGCTCGCGCGCAGCGGCAAGACCTCGCTCTTCAACGCGGTGACGCGCGGGCGGGCGCAGGTGGGTGCCTACACGTCGCGTGCGGAGCCGAACATCGGCGTCGTGCACGTGCCGGACGAGCGCGTCAACGCGCTCGAGCGCATCTTCAAGCCCAAGAAGACGACGTACGCGGAGATTCGCTGGATCGACTTTCCGGTCGCCGGCTTCGGCGCCGAGGGGCCGGGAGCGGTGTTCCTTGCCGACCTGGCGAAGCTCGACGCGCTGGTGCACGTGGTGCGCGCGTTCGAGGATGACGCCGTCCCGCACGACGAGGGGAGCGTGGACCCGCGGCGCGACCTCGAGGCGCTGGAGCTCGAGCTCACGTTCGCGGATCTCGGGTTGATCGAGCGGCGGCTCTCGCGGCTCGAGGCGGAGATGCGCTCGGTGCGCGCGGGTGAGCGCGGCGCGCTCGAGAGGCAGCGCGAGCTGCTGGGACGGTTGCACCGCCACCTCGAGGGTGGCCGCGGGCTGCGCGACCTCGAGCTCGACGAGGACGACGAGCGCGAGCTGCGCCAGTACCAGTTCGTGACGCGCCGGCCCGCGCTGATCATCGTGAACATCGGCGAGGACGCCCTCGGGCGCGCCGGGGAGGTCGAGGCGGAGTACCGCGCGCTGGTCGGTGGCCCGCGGGTGGCCGTGGCCGCGCTCTGCGCGAAGCTCGAGGCGGAGCTGGCGCAGATGGAGCCGGACGACGCGCGCGAGTTCCGGGCCGACCTCGGGCTCCCGGAGGAATCGCCGCTGCACCGCGCGATCGTGACCGCGTACGAGCTGCTCGGCGTCCACTCCTTCCTCACGGCCGGCGAGGACGAGTGCCGCGCGTGGACGGTGCGTCGCGGCGCGACCGCCCCGGAGGCGGCTGGGCGCATCCACAGCGACCTGGAGCGAGGCTTCATTCGCGCGGAGGTCGTGCCCTGCGGGGACCTCGTCGCCGCCGGCTCGATGGCGGAGGTGAAGCGGCGCGGGCTGCTGCGGACGGAGGGGAAGAGCTACGTCGTGCAGGACGGCGACGTGCTCAACATCCTCTTCAATCTCTAGCAGCCAACCGGCCCGGCATCGCCGGGCCGGTTGGCATCCCGAGGGGGTGCGCGTCGTGGGGTGGTGGCTCGCGCTCGCGCTGCTGGTCGCGCTCACGCTGCTCGCCCGGCGTGACCCCGCCGTACGCGAGCTGATCGCGGCGATGCTTGAGCTGCGGCCGCGGGAGCTCTGGGCGCTCGGCGTGGCGCTCGCTCGGGATCGCCGCGTGCCCGGGCTCGCGCGGCTGATCCCCCTCGGGCTCGTCCGCTATCTGGCGCTGCCGCTGGACGCCATCCCCGACGTGATCCCGCTGATCGGCCAGCTCGACGACCTGCTGATCGCCGTGTTCGCGGCGTGGCTCGTGGTCCGGCTGGTGCCGCGCGAGGTGATCGAGGAGCACCGGCGGGCGCTGCTCGCGCGTCGCCGCGACGTCGGCGCCCCGTGCTGAGCGGTCCGCGCCCCCGCGTGCGCCCGATATGATCGCGCGCAGTGGACGCAGCGCTGCGCATGCAGATCATCAAGGCCTCCGAAGCCGCCCTCGCCGGCGGCGAGCCTGTCGTGGTGGCGACGGTCACGAGCGCCGGCAGCGCGGGTGACGTGGTCGCCGGCGAGAAGCTGCTCGTGCGACCGGACGGCAGCACCCTCGGGCGGTTCGAGCGCGTCGCGCTCGAGCGCGCGGTGATCGAGGCGGCCCGGGAGGTCTTCGACGCGTTCCCGCGAGTCCCGGTCGAGACGCTCTACTTCCGGGACGACGGAGCCGCCGTCACGCGATGGCACCAGGCGCGGCCCGGGGACGCTCAGGTCATGCTGCAGCTGTTCGAGCCGCCGGCGCGGCTCGTGGTCGTCGGGGCCGGTCACGTTGGGCTGGCGGTCGCGGAGATCGGCGAGATGCTTGGCTTCGGCGTCACCGTCGTCGACGATCGCGAGGAGTTCGCGAACGCCGAGCGCTTCCCGATGGCGGAGGCGATTCACTGCGCGCCCACGGAGGACGCGTTCGAGCGGATCGCGTTCGACCGAAGCACGTTTGTGGTGCTGGTGTCGCGGGGACACCGGCAGGACGAGGAGGCGCTGCGGGCGGTGATGGGCCGCGGCGCCGGCTACGTCGGCATGATCGGGAGCAAGCGGCGCACCGCGACCGTGCTCGAACACCTGGCCGCCGAGGGGTTCGACCGCGCGGAGCTGGAGCGTGTGGCGACCCCGATCGGCCTCGACGTTGGCGCCGAGACGCCTGCGGAGATCGCGGTCTCGATCCTCGCCGAGATCACGCTCGTGCGGAGGGGCGGGACGGGCGCCCGCATGTCGTCCGAGCGGCCCCGGATGCGGTCGCCGGCGAGGGGTTGACGAACGGGTCCAAACTGTGTGTTAGACTCGCGCTGACTCGCGAGGGCATGCCATATTCGGCGGCGCGGGTCACCCGTTCCGCGGTCGGGTGCCCGGACCGGCCTGGCCGCCACCGAAACTGCCAGTTCCCTCTGGGGCATGGGGGCCGACGCGCATCGGCCCTCATGCTTTTGTGGCGGAACTCGTGGGCCCCCGAGCGTGAGGGATCGCGCGCTCCATGAGGCCGCGAGCCCTCGGGCTCGCCCCGCTGCATGTGGTACGCGCGGGCGCGCCGCGCGGATCTCCGCCGGGGAGAGGACCTATACTCAGGAGCGCCCGGCACCCGCCGGAGGCGGGTCCGGTGTCCGACGGGTGGGAACCTATGGAACGAGGGGTCTTCGAGGAGATTCGCGCTGCCGCCGTGCGTGGCGAGGCGCGTGTGCTCGCCACGGTCGCGACGACGCGCGGCTCCACGCCGCGCAAGCCCGGCGCGACGATGCTCCTGCGGCCCGACGGCACGTTCGTCGGCACGATCGGGGGCGGCTGCGGCGAGGCGGAGGTCTGGCAGGAGGCCATGGAGACGATGGCCGACGGGCATCCGCGCACCGTGCGCGTCGACCTCACGCAGCCGACCGACGGCGAGGACAAGATCTGCGGCGGCATCATGGAGGTCTTCGTCGAGCGCGTGACGGGCTAACGCTCGCGCACGCTTCCCATTCGTCGTCGCCGCCCGAGCGTTCACATGGGGACGGGTTCCTCGGGCGCCCAGGTGTTACCATCGGCGTCCGGCCCGAGACGCCCCGCTCCAGGGAGCGAGCCGGGAAGGATGACCCCCATGTTCGGAAGCCTCGGCTGGCAAGAACTCCTGATCGTGCTCGTGATCCTGGCGCTCGTGCTGGGGGCCTCGCGGGTCGCGGACCTCGGCGGCGCGCTGGGCCGCGGGATCCGCGAGTTCCGCAAGGAGGCGCGGTCGGACGAG
This sequence comes from Chloroflexota bacterium, assembly GCA_016866055.1. Taxonomy (GTDB): domain Bacteria; phylum Chloroflexota; class Dehalococcoidia; order UBA2979; family UBA2979; genus VGNK01. Next base: position 8,464 of record VGNK01000005.1, read on the forward strand.
AAGGACGAGCAGGTCGCCCAGTCGTCCGACGAGGCGGCGAAGGCGAAGAAGGACTCCTAGCCCCGGCGTCGCGCCCGCGGCTCGTTGCCACGCGTTCAGCGGCGCCCCTCGTCGAGGGCGCCGCTCTTTGTGCGTGCGCGCCGCGGGCGGCGCAGGGGTCCCTGCTATAGTCCGCCGCGCCGTGCGCGCCGCGCGCACGGCGCGAAGGGAGATCGCGTGGAGATCGTTCCCGGGCTGCACCAGTTGAAGACGCCGATGGTGAGCGCGGCGCTCCCGTACATGATGCCGTACGCGTTCGAGGAGTCGGACGGGGTCGCGCTCTTCGACGCCGGCTACGGCACGCCGGAGGCCACGCGCTCGATGAGCGAGCAGCTCGCGGGTCTCGGCTACGAGCCACGGGACATCCGGCGGCTCATCATCTCGCACGCGCACCCCGATCACCTCGGCATGTCGGGCTGGGTCAAGGAGCAGTCGCCGGACGCGGAGATCGTGATGCTCGCGCGCGAGTGGCAGTGGATCGAGGAGCGCTGGGCCGACAACGACGCCTGGACGCGCCTCTCCGACGCCTGGATGGTGCGGCACGGCGTGCCGCAGGCGGAGATTGAGGAGGCGCACCGGCAGGGAGCGAGCGGCCCCGGTGTGCCGCGGCCCGCCGCCGCACCCGCCGGCTCGGCCCCGTCGCCCTCACGCGCGCGGAATGGCACGGAGCCCCCGCTGGACGGCGAGGACGAGATCACGCTCGCCGCCGGCGAGGAGGAGGCCGAGGAGCGCGCGGCGGCCCGCCACCGCGCGCCGTTCCGCGTCGACCTCGAGCCAGAGGTGAAGCTCGAGGACGGCGAGGTCTACGCGTTCGACCGCTGGCGGCTGCAGGCGGTCTGGACCCCGGGACACACGCCCGGCCACCTCTGTATGTACGACCTCGATCACCGGCTGATGTTCACGGGCGATCACGTGCTGCCGCACATCAGCCCGAACGTCTCGCTGCACGCCGACCAGGAGGAGACGAGCCCGCTCAACGACTTCCGCGAGTCGCTGCGCAAGGTCGCAGCGTTCGACGTCGAACGCGCGCTGCCGGCGCACGAGTTCACGATCCCGGACCTGCGCGCCCGCTGTGAGGTGCTACTGCACCACCACGACGAGCGCCTTGACGAGGTGCGTCAGGCGATCGGCACCCGGTCGGCGACCGCGCGCGAGATCTCGCAGCGCGTGAAGTGGAACACGGGGCCGTTCGACTCGTTCAACATCTTCATGAAGCGCAGCGCGCTCGGTGAGACGCTCTCGCACCTCCGCCTGCTCCACGACGAGGGGCGGGTGCGGCGGCTCGAGGACAACGGTCACGTCCTCTGGGAGCATGCCTGACGCGCCGACCCCACGTCGCGATCGGCCATTGCCGCCTGCCCGGGGGCGGCGACAATCGGTGCATGGGGACGACCTCGGTGCGCGAGCGCGCGGCGGTGCTCGCCGGACGCGCGGCGGGCGCGGCGGCGCGCACGCTGCGGCTCGGCGGGGGGACGGCGCTGCCGGGCCTGGTGGCCGCGCGCATCGCGCCCGACCTGGTCGAGCGGCTGGCGGCGGGCCTGCGAGCAGGGACGGTCACGGTCACCGGAACGAACGGGAAGACGACGACCGCGCACCTGTTGAGCGCGATCGCGCGCCACGCGGGAATGGAGGTCGTCGCGAACCGCTCGGGATCGAACCTCGAACGCGGGGTGATCGCGACCTTTGTCGAGAGCAAGACGCCCTCCGCCGGGGAGGCCGGGGTCGCCGAGCGACGCCTCGGTGTGCTCGAGATCGACGAGGCCGCCTGGCCGTCGCTCGCGTCTCGGCTGCGTCCGCGCGTCGCGGTGTTCCTGAACCTCTTCCGAGATCAGCTCGACCGCTACGGGGAGGTGGACTCCGTGGCCGAGGGCTGGCGTGCGGGCCTTCGCGCCCTGGCTTCGGGCGCGGGGTCGGGGGCGACGCTCGTGCTGAACGCCGACGACCCGTCGGTCGCGCAGCTCGCGGAGGCGTGGCCGCACCGTGTGCTCGCGTTCGGGGTGGACGATCCGCGCGTCGCGCTCCCCGCACCGGAGCACGCGGCGGACGCGCGCTTCTGCGTCTGCGGAGCCCGCTTCGCGTACGACGCGGTGCACGTCGCGCACGTGGGCCGCTGGCGCTGCACGCGGTGCGGTCGCGCACGGCCGGCGCGCGACGTCGCGGCGCTCGCGGTCGAGACCGCGGGCGAGGGCGCGAGGGCGCGAGTGGCGGTCGGCGGCCGGGAGGTCGAGCTCGCGCTCCCGCTCGCGGGCCTCTACTCCGTGTACAACGCGCTCGCCGCCGTCGCCGCGGCGAGCGCGCTGGGCGTCGCGCCGTCCTCGATCGCGGAGGCGCTTGCACACGCGACGCCGGCGTTCGGGCGGCAGGAGACGTTCGACCTCGACGGGCGGCGGGTGCGCGTGCTGCTCGCGAAGAACCCGGCAGGTCTGAACGAGGTGGTACGCACGCTCGAGACGGCTGGCCCGCCGCTTCGGCTGCTCGCGTTGCTCAACGACGGGATCCAGGACGGGCGAGACGTCTCGTGGATCTACGACGCCGACGTCGAGCGGCTGGCGCCGCTCGCGCCGACGCTCGTCTGCTCGGGCGACCGCGCGGACGACCTGGCGCTGCGCTTCGCGCTCGCGGGGGTCGAGCCCGCCGTAGTCGAGCGCGACGTCGAGCGCGCGCTCGACCGGGCGCTCGAGGCGACGCCGGCCGGGGCGCGGCTCGAGGTGGTGCCAACGTACACGGCGATGCTGCGCGTGCGCGAGGTGCTGGCGCGGCGCTCGGGCCGGCGGCCGTACTGGGCGGGGGAGCGTTCGTGACCATGCGCGGTGGCGCGGGAGGCCTGGCCGGAGGTGCGCTGCGCGTCGTCTCGCTGTACGGCGACGTGATGAACGTCTATGCGGACCGCGGCAACGTGATCGCGGTGGGCGCTCGGGCGCGCGAGCGTGGGGTCGCCGTCGAGGTGCAGCGGGTCGGCATCGGCGATCCGCTCCCCGAAGACGCGGATCTCGTGCTGATCGGCGGCGGGCAGGATCGCGAGCAGCGGCGGATCGCCGAGGACCTCGCGGCGCGCGGGCCCGCGCTCCAGCGGTGGGTGGACGACGGGGTCGCGATGCTGGCGGTCTGCGGGGGCTTCCAGCTGTTCGGGCGCTGGTACCGCGACACGAGCGGGGTCGAGCTCCCGGGCGCGGGGGTCTTCGACGTCACGACGGTCGCGCCCGGGCCCGGGTGGCCGCGGTGCATCGGCGACGTGCTGGCGACGTCGACGCTCGCGGACGTGGGCGAGGTCGTGGGATTCGAGAACCACGGCGGGCGCACCTATCTGGGGCCGTCCGCGCGGCCGTTCGCGCGCGTGACGTTCGGGCACGGCAACAACGGCGAGGACGGCACGGAGGGCGCGCTGCGCCGGCGCGCGGTCGGGACCTACCTCCACGGCTCGCTGTTGCCGAAGAACGTGGCGCTGCTCGACCATCTGCTCGCGGGCGCGCTCAGCCATCGCGACGGGCGTGAGGTCTCGCTCCCCGCGCTTCCTGCCCCGTACGCCGCGCGCGCGCACGCGGCGGCCGCGGAGGTGGCCCGCCGGCGGGCCCCGGCGTTCGCGCGGGATGCGCGCCCGGCGTCCTGAGCGCGGTTTGACCGAGGCGCGCGCCCCCGGGATGCTGGAACTGCGGGTGAAGGGATGGCGCATGCGACGGAGCCGCCGCGCGCTGCTCCGGCTGGCGATCGGGGTGCCGACGGCGCTGGTGTGGAGCGCCTGCGTCTCCCGTGACGAGCGCCCCGCGCGCATCGTCGTCAGCGAGACGCCGCTCGCCTCCCCGACGCCTCGCCCGGTGGCGGCGCCTGCCAGCACCCCGACCCGGGCGCCGACGGTCGCGCCGATTCCCTACACGCCGACGCCCTTCGCCTCCAAGCTCGACCCCCGCCAACTCACGGGCTTCGTCATGCCGATCGAGGGGGCGTGCCTGCCGTCCCGCGACGCGGTGATGCCGAACGCGCCGCGCACCTACCGCAACGGTGTGCACGAGGGGATCGACTTCTACCACGGCGACGTCTGTACGCCGATCCGGAAGGACCTTCCCGTGCGTGCGATGTACGCGGGGGCGATCGTGCGCGCGGACCGGCGCTACCGAGAGATCACGCCGGAGCAGGTGACCGAGCTCGCCGAGCGCACGCGCCGGCAGGGGTTCTCGGACGAGGAGACGCTGGACATCTACCGCGGCCGGCAGGTCTGGGTCGATCACGGCAGCAGCGTCGTTGCGCGCTATGCGCACCTGTCCGGGATCGCCGACGGCATCGACGTGGGCGTGGTGGTGGCGGCGGGGCGCGTGCTCGGGTTCATCGGCGAGTCCGGCACGCCGGAGTCCGTCACCGATCCCGGCACGGAGATCCATCTGCACATCGAGGTGCGCGTGGGTGACAGGTTCCTCGGCGCCGGGCTGCCCGCCGCGGAGGTGCGCGCGCTCTACAGCCGGCTGTTCAGCACGGCGTCATCCGCCGCCGGCGCGCCGGCCGCGCCCGCGGCGACGCCCGCGCCCACCGCGACCCCCGCGCCCCCCGCCCGGTGACGCGGGCGCTGTCTCACGTCGAGACGCCCGACTAGCATGGGAGCGACGACTCCCCGCGGCACCGCCGGATGCGCGCGATGAGAGCGAGCCGATGACCCCCTTCCTCGCGATCGAGATCCCGTGGGACCCCAACATCACCCGGATCGGCGGTTTCCTGCTCTCGTGGCATGGGCTCTTCACCGCGGTTGGCATACTCGCGGGAGTGCAGCTCGCGCTGCGCATGGCGAGCATCGTGAACTACGACCCGGACGAGGCGTACACGATCGCGCTCGTCGGGGTGCCGAGCGGCATCGTCGGCGCGCGCGCGATGTTCGTGATCGAGAACTGGGACTTCTACGGCGCGAACCCCGGCGAGATCATCGCGATCACCGAGGGCGGCATCTCGATCTGGGGGGCCATCCTCGGCGGCATCCTCGGCGGGCTGCTCTTCGCGCTGTGGCGCCGCAGCCCGATCGCGCGCGGGCTGGACGCGGCGGCGTTCGGGCTCCTGCTCGGCCAGGCGATCGGCCGGCTCGGCGACCTCGTGAACGGAGAGCACCTCGCGCGACCGACCGGCCTGCCGTGGGGCGTCGTCTACACGAACCCGGAGTCGCCGGCGTTCGCGCACTCGCTCACGGTGGGGCCGCACCACCCGGCGACGACCTACGAGATGCTCGGCGACTTCGCGTTGCTCGGGCTCATGTTCTGGCTCTTCCTCGGACCGCTGCGCCGCCGTGCGGGTGTGACGTTCTTCGTCTACTTCATCGGCTACGCGGTGCTGCGCTTCCTCGTGACGTACCTGCGGGTGGACTCGGCGGAGGTGTTCAGCGGGCTCCTGCGGGTGCCCCAGCTGGTCTCGGTGATCACCGTGCTGATCTCGCTGCCGGGGCTCTGGTGGGTGCTGCGCCGGCCGCCCGAGCCGTCCGAGGAGGACCGGCGCCCGCTCAGCCGGGTGGAGGTGCGCGCACGGTGAGCGCGCGCGACGTCGACGTCGTGCTCTACGAGCGGCCGGGGTGCCACCTCTGCGAGGACGCCGCGGCGGCGCTGGCGCCGCTGCTTCGCGAGCGCGGCGCCCGCCTCACGCGCGTGAACGTCGGGGAAGACCCTGCGCTCGAGGCGCGCTACGGGCTCGCGATCCCGGTGGTGACGGTGGACGGCCTGGAGTTGACGCGCGCGCCGATCGACCTCGGCGCGCTGGGGCGCGCGCTCGCAGGGGGCGGGGCGAATTGACAGAAGGAGGGAGGCGAATCTAGCCTCCCCCCATACGTCCCTCGTAACCCGAGGACGGTTCATCGAGAGCGGTGGAGGGCTCGGCCCTGGGAAGCCGCGGCAACCGGACACCCTTTCGCCGGGGTGGACACGGTGCCAACTCCGACCCGGCGCCCTGCGAGCGCGGCGGGAATGATGAACGGAAGGCGTCTCGCAGATGGATTCGATCCCCGATTCGTACGCGCCTGCGGGCCCGCTTCGCGCTGAGCGGAGCCGGATGGTCATGCGCTAGCCCGGGACCGGCCGCGCGCGGCGGCCGCGGACCCGGGCGCTCCGAGCCATGCCATCCACCGGGCCGGCGCGCCGCCGTCTCGGCCAGTCGAGGAAGCAGCACCATGGCGTTCGAACGTGCCCTGCGCTGCAGGGAGTGCGGGCGGGAGTACCCGCTCAACCCGATCTACTCGTGTGAGTTCTGCTTCGGCCCGCTCGAGGTCGCCTACGACTACGACGGGATTCGTCAGGCGGTGAGCCGCGACGCCATCGCCGCCGGACCGAGCACCCTGTGGCGGTACGCGCACTTCCTGCCATGCGACCCACAGTTCAAGGTCGACATCGGCACGGGCTACACCCCGCTGATCCGGGCGGATCGCCTCGCGAAGGCGGTTGGCCTCGACACGCTCTGGCTGAAGAACGACACCGTGAACCCGTCGTGGTCGTTCAAGGACCGCGTGGTGAGCGTCGCGATCGCGCGCGCGCGGGAGTTCGGGTTCGAGGCGATGGCGTGCGCGAGCACGGGCAACCTCGCGAACGCGGTGGCGGCGCACTCGGCCGCCGCCGGCATGGACTGCTACGTCTTCATCCCGAACGACCTCGAGCAGGGGAAGGTGGTGGGGAGCGCGATCTACCGACCGACGCTCGTCATGGTCGAGGGGTCGTACGACGACGTGAACCGGCTCTGCACGGAGCTCTCGATGGAGTACCCGTGGGCGTTCGTGAACATCAACGTGCGCCCGTACTACGCGGAGGGGTCGCGCACGCTCGGGTTCGAGGTGGCGGAGCAGCTCGGCTGGCGCACCCCCGATCACGTGGTCGCGCCGATGGCGTCGGGATCGCTGTTCACGAAGATCTGGAAGGGCTTCCAGGAGTTCCACAAGGTCGGGCTGATCGACGAGCCGCGCACCCGCATGTCGGGGGCGCAGGCGGCCGGATGCTCGCCGATCGCGACGGCCTACGAGGCGGGGACGCTGAACTTCATCCCGCAGAAGCCGCGCACGATCGCGCGCTCACTCGCGATCGGCAACCCGGCCGATGGCTACTATGCGCTGAAGCAGATGCAGGAGACGCACGGCGGCGCCGCGATGGCGACCGACGAGGAGATCGTCGAGGGCATCAAGCTGCTCGCGGAGACCGAGGGCGTCTTCGCGGAGACCGCCGGAGGCGTGACGGTCGCGTGCCTGAGGAAGCTCGTCGAGTCGGGGTTCATCCGTCGTGACGAGGAGACCGTGGCGTTCATCACGGGCGCGGGGTTGAAGACCGTGGAGGCCGTGGTCGACGCCGTCGATCAGCCGTTGCGCGTGCCCGCGCGGACGGACGAGTTCGCGGCGGCGCTGAGCGCGCGGCGCGGGGCTCCGGTGGGGGCTTCGGCCGGCGCCTAGGAGGCTGCCGATGGCATCGAGGCACGTGCGGCTGACGTTCAGCCCCGAGCTGATCAAGGAGCCGCTGATCTATCAGATGGGTCACGAGTTCCGGGTGGTGACGAACATCCGCATGGCCGACGTCGAGCGGAGCGTCGGCTGGGTGGTGCTCGAGCTGACCGGCGACGAGGAGGAGATCGAGCGCAGCCTGGCGTGGGCGCGCGAGCGCGGCGTGCGGGTGGACGACGCCACGCTCGGCGACGTCGTCGAGGGCTAGCGCGGGGCCGCCGGCCCGGAGTGCACGGAGAGGCGACATGGCCGTCAAGGTGAAGATCCCCACCCCCCTGCGTAGCCTGACGAACAACCTCGATCAGGTGCCCGCGCAGGGGGAGACGTTGCGCGAGGTCGTGCTGGCGCTCGATGGCAGCTACCCCGGGATGCGCGAGCGCATTCTCGACGACGGGGGCGAGATCCGGCGCTTCGTCAACGTCTACGTGAACGGCGAGGACGTGCGCTTCCTCAAGGGGCTGGCGACGGTGCTCGGCGAAGGCGACGAGATCTCGATCGTGCCGGCGGTCGCCGGCGGTTAGCCGCGCGCGACACAAGGTTGCGCGTCAGCCGGAGCTCCCCGAGGCGCAGACCCGCGTCCTGCACCGCCGAGACGATCGTCTCGCGCCGCGAGCGTTTGTGGGGCATGCCCTCCCCGCAGAGGTGCTGCGCGGGCGTGAGCCGCTCGTCCAGCCGCGGCGGGGGCACCGCCCCGGGGCCGACCTCACGCTCATCGGCGAGCGCGGCGACGGCGACCCCCGCGGTCGCGAACCCGACGGCGCGGCTTCGCCGCTCACCGCCGCTCCGTCCCGCCCGGCGCCTCTGCTACAATGCTGAGTAGTTTAGTCGTGAATCGGGGAATCGCGATCCGATGCTGCTCAGCACGAAGGGCGACTACGGCGTAAGGGCCCTCATCGACCTGGCGAAGCACGCCGGGGAGGGCCCCGTACAGCGCTCGGACATCGCGCGCCGCCGCCAGCTCCCGGAGTCGTACCTGGACCACCTCCTCGCGCAGCTGCGGCGCGACGGCTTTGTCCGCAGCACGCGCGGCCCGGGCGGGGGGCATGAATTGACGCGCCCGGCGGAGGAGATCACCCTGCTCTCGGTGCTCGAGTGCCTCGAAGGGTCGCTCGCGCCGATGGTTTGCGTCGCCGACGCCAACCGTGGTGGGGAGTCGCTCTGCGGGCAGTCCTGGGTCTGGGCAGAGATCTACGACGACATGCGTGCCCGTCTTGCCGCCGTCACGATCGCCGAGCTCGTGGAGCACGAGCGGCAGCACGAGCGCGCGATCGCCGCGAACTACAGCATCTGAGTCTGAGCTGATCCGGGCACCCGCGAGCCAGGGTCGACGGGAGAGCAGGTCGCGCCGCCGATGATGTCCGACGCGAAGATGACGGCGAATCGCGCCGCCGAGCCGCAGATCGCCGACTCCGTGCTCGACCTGATCGGCCGCACGCCGCTCGTGCGGCTACGGCGCGTGGTGCCCGCGGACGGCGCCGAGGTGCTCGGGAAGTACGAGGTGTTCAACCCGGGCGGCTCGGTGAAGGACCGCATCGCGCGCGCGATGGTGGAGTCCGCGGAGCGCGACGGGCTGCTGGAGCCCGGCGCGACGATCGTGGAGCCGACCTCCGGGAACACGGGGATCGGGCTCGCGATGGTGTGTGCGACGAAGGGATACCGGCTCGTGCTCACGATGCCGGAGGACATGAGCGTCGAACGGCGGCGGCTGCTCGAGCGCTTCGGCGCGCAGCTCGTGCTGACGCCCGCGATCGAGGGGATGACCGGTGCGGTGCACGCGGCGCGCGAGCTCGTCGAGCGGCACGGCTACTTCATGCCCCAGCAGTTCGATAACCCCGCGAACCCGGAGATCCACCGGCGGACGACGGGGCCCGAGATCCTCGAGGCGACGGGCGGGCGGATCGACGCGTTCGTCGCGGGGGTGGGCACGGGCGGGACGATCACGGGCGTGGGCGAGGCGCTGCGCGCCGCCGGACTGGATGTGCTGATCGTGGCGGTGGAGCCTGCGCGCGCCGCAGTGCTGCAGGGCGGCCGCGCCGGGCTGCACGGGATCCAGGGCATCGGCGCATCGTTCGTGCCGAGCGTGCTCAACCGCGAGATTTACGATGAGGTGATGGGCGTCCAGGACGAGGACGCCTTCCAGATGACGAAGCGTCTGACGCGCGAGGAGGGGATGCTGGTCGGCGTCTCCTCAGGCGCGAACGTCTGGGCGTCGCTGCAGGTGGCGCGACGCCTCGGCCCGGGCAAGTGCGTCGTCACGATGATTCCGGACACGGGGGAGCGCTACCTGAGCGTCGCCCTCTGAGCACACCGCGCGCGATGTAGCGCGCCGCACAGCACACCCGGCGAGGAGGGGGGCACGCTCCCGTCTCGCCCGCGAGCAGGAGAGGATCGTCGGATGCCGATCAGCGTCTACATCCCGTCGCCGTTCCGTCGGCTCACGGCGGATCGCGAGTACGTGACGGTCGAGGGCCGGAGCGTGGCGGACGTGCTCGACGCGCTCGACCAGCGCTACCCCGGCTTCGCGAATCTCGTGTACGACCGGGAGCGGAAGGTGCCGACGCACATCAACATCTACCTGAACAACCAGGAGATCCACGACCTGCAGGGGACGGAGACCGCCGTGAGCGATGGTGACCAGCTGGCGGTGATCCCGGCGCTGGCCGGCGGAGCGGCGGGTGGCGGCGATGGGCGCGCGGCGCCCGCGAACGCGGCGCTCACGCCCGAGGAGGTGATGCGCTACTCGCGGCACATCATCATGCCGCAGGTCGGGCCGCAGGGGCAGCGCAAGCTCCGCAACGCGAAGGTGCTCGTGATCGGCGCGGGGGGGCTCGGCGGACCGGTCGCCGTCTACCTGGCGCTGGCCGGCGTTGGCACGATCGGGCTCGTCGAGTTCGACGTGGTCGACCTCTCGAACCTGCAGCGGCAGATCCTCCACCAGACGAAGGATGTCGGCCGACCGAAGCTCGCGTCGGCGAGGGAGACGCTGACCGCCTACAACCCGCACGTGAAGGTCGTGGAGCACCCGCTGCCGATCACGTCGGACAACGCGATGGAGATCATCCCGCAGTACGACATCATCGTGAACGGCGCCGACAACTTCGCGACGCGCTACCTCGTGAACGACGCGGCGTACCTCGCGGGGAAGACGCTCGTCGACGGCGCGATCCTGCTGTTTGATGGTCAGGCGACCGTGTACAAGCCCGGCAGCGGCTGCTACCGCTGCCTCTACCCGGATCCGCCTCCGCCGGGCCTGGTGCCGTCGTGTGCGGAGGCCGGGGTGCTCGGCGCGATCACCGGGATCGTGGGCTCGATCCAGGCGACCGAGGTGTTCAAGCAGATCCTCGGGATCGGCGAGCCGCTGGTGAACCGCCTGCTGTTGATCGACGCGCTCTCGATGGAGTTCCGCGTGATGAAGATCCGCCGCGACCCGAGCTGCCCGCTCTGCGGCGACCATCCGACCGTGAAGGAGCTCATCGACTACGACGTGTTCTGCGGGTCGTCCCCGCTGGAGGTGCCGGTGAGCGCGCGCGCGTAGGTGCGCAGGACGCGTGGGGCAAGGCGAGAGAGGACGATTGATGTCAGTGCGGGTGCAGGTCACCTCGGTGATCCAGAAGGTGGTCAACGGGCAGCGCGAGCTCGACGTCGACGGTTCCACGGTCGGTGAGTTGATCACGAACATCGACGCGCGCTACCCGGGGTTCGCCGAGCAGCTGATGGACGGGCGCGGCGAGCTGCACCGCTTCGTGAACATCTACCTGAACGACGAGGACGTGCGGTACCTGAACGGCAAGGAGACGCCGCTCTCCGACGGCGACACGGTGTCGATCCTGCCCGCGCTCGCGGGCGGCGCGCGCTAGAGCGCGTGGGCGCGACCGTGCGCTACGCGAGCCTGCTGGACCTCGTCGGCCACACACCGCTGGTCGACATTTCGCAGCTCTCGCCGAACCCGCGCGTCGAGCTGTGGGCGAAGCTCGAGGGGCAGAACCCGACGGGTTCCGTCAAGGACCGCATCGCCAAGTACATGATCGACGCGGCGGAAGGGCGCGGCGAGCTCGCGCCCGGGCGTGTGATCTGCGAACCGACGTCCGGGAACACCGGGATCGCGCTCGCGTTGATCGCGCTCATCCGCGGCTACGAGATGAAGGTGGTGATGCCCGACGCGGTGAGCGAGGAACGCACCGAGCTCCTGCGCGCGTTCGGGACGGAGATCATCTACTCACCCGGCGAGCTGGGATCGAACGGCGCGGTGGCGCGCGCGAAGGAGCTGCGCGAGCAGCACCCCGACTGGTACTTCCCGTTCCAGTACGAGAACGAAGAGAACCCCCGCGCGCACTACGAGACGACGGCGCCGGAGATCCTCGAGGACCTGCCGGACGTGACCGCGTTCGTCGCCGGGCTCGGCACCGGCGGCACGCTGACGGGCGTCGGGCGGCGGCTGAAGGAGCACAACCCGGCGATCCGCATCGTCGCCGCGGCGCCGCATCCCGGAGACATGGTGCAGGGGTTGCGCAGCATGGAGGAGGGCTACATCCCTCCCGTCCTCGACGACCGCGTGCTGGACGGCCGCATCGTGGTCGACTCCGAGACGTCGTTCGCGATGACGAAGGAGCTCACGCAGCGCACCGGGATCTTCGCGGGGATCTCGGCGGGGGCGGCGGTGCGCGCGGCGCAGCGGACGGCGGAGCGGATGGAGTCGGGGAAGATCGTCTGCCTGCTGGCGGACGGGGGGTGGAAGTACCTGTCGACGGGGCTGTGGAGCCGCAGCTACCGGGACATCGTGGAGGACGTGAAGGAGAAGCTGTGGTGGTGAGGCGGCGCGGGTGCGGGCTGCGCGGCTCAGCTGACCGCGCGGCGGCGCAGCGTCCCCACCTCGGTCCGGCGGTCGCCCTCGCGCAGCGGGGCGACCTCGCAGCGCTCGCAGGGGTCCGAGAGCTTCTGGCGCAGGATCGCGGCGATGCGCTCGCCGCAGCGCCGGCACATGTACGCCGAGATCACCCCGGCAGGACCCGAGGCGAAGCGGTTGAACTCGTTCGGGCTGTTCACGACAGCGCCTGGCAGCAGTGTGAGCCCGAAGCCCTCGTGCTCGATGGGTTGCCGGCAGGTGTCGCAGAGCAACGCGAGCGTGGCGCCTCCCACGGAGATGCGCGGCGCGGGGAGCGCACTCCGCCTGTGGAGATCATCGGCCGCCCGGCGCGGTCGCACAGGGGCCGGGGATCGAGCCTCGTTCGGAGAGCGGGAGCACGGATGGTCGAGCGGCTGGTGAGCTGCGACTGGGTCGCCGAGCGCCTCGGCGCGCCCGGGATCCGTCTGGTGGAGGTCGACGTCGACACCGAGGCCTACGGGGAGGGCCACATCGACGGCGCGGTGGCGTGGAGCTGGACGAGCCAGATCCAGGAGCAGCGACGCCGCGACGTCGTCGGGCAGGCCGACTTCGAGGAGTTGATGTCCCGCAGCGGCGTCGCGAATGACACCCACGTCGTGCTCTACGGTGACAACAACAACTGGTTCGCCGCCTACGCGCTCTGGCTGCTCGAGCTGTACGGGCACGCGCACGCGTCGCTGATGGACGGCGGGCGGGTCAAGTGGCTCGGCGACAACCGCCCGACCACCACGGCGATACCGCAGGTGGAGCGGACGGCGTACCGCGCGCGGCCGCTCGACTGGGCGCTGCGAGCGCGGCGCGACGACGTCCTCGGGGCGGTGGCCGCGGGGGTGCGCCTCGTGGACGTGCGCAGCCCCGCCGAGTTCGCGGGCGAGGTGATCGCGCCGCCGGGCATGAGCGAGACGGCGCAGCGCGGCGGCCACATCCCGGGCGCACGCAACATCCCCTGGGCGCGCGCGGTGAACGAGGACGGCACCTTCAAGGGCGTCGACGAGCTGCGCGGTCTCTACGCCGGCGCCGGCCTCGCCGACGGCGGCGCGCCGGCGATCGTGTACTGCCGCATCGGCGAGCGATCGGCGCACACCTGGTTCGTGCTGCGCCACCTGCTCGGCCGCGCGGACGTGCGCAACTACGACGGATCGTGGACCGAGTACGGTTCGCTCATCGACGTCCCGATCGAGCGCGGAGGGGGGAGCTGATGGCGTCGAGCACGCTGGTCCTCGAGCAGAGCCTGCTCCGCCGCGCGCTCGCCGCGCGCGATCCCGGGCGGCTGCACGTGCGCTTCAACGCCGCGGTCGTCGATCGCTACCGCGGCATGCCGGGCGCGCAGCTTCTGCGCACCCGCACCGTCGGGCGCCTCACGCTCCCGGGGCGGTGGTCGCTCGACATCGGGATCGTCGACGGGGAGGAGCCGGAGGTGCACGCGCCGGTGCAGGACCTGATCGACCGGCTCCCCGAGGCCGAGTGGCCGCACTGGATCGAGCACCTCGTGGAGTCGCCCGCGAGCGCGAACTTCATCCAGATGCGGATGACGCCGGCGGCGTGCATCGACGACGGCGAGACCGCGGACTGGCGCTAGGCGGCCGGGAACGAGAAACGGAGGGCGCGTGCCCCGCATCCCGCGCGCGATCGTCGACGAGATGATCGCCCACGCCCGCGAGGAGCTCCCGAACGAGGCGTGCGGCATGGTGCACGGCCGCGACGGCGCGCCGATCGTCGTCCACCGCGTCAGGAACGTCGCGGCGAGCCCCTACCGTTACGAGATGGACCCGCTGCGGATGCTGCGGCTGGAGACGCAGCGCGACGAGAGCGGGGAGAGCCTCTTCGCGATCTACCACTCGCACGTTGCGTCGGAGGCGCACCCGTCGCCCACCGACGTGCGGATGGCGTTCTTCCCGCCCGGGGAGAACGAGCGCGAGCCGATGTTCCCCACGACCTACTACATCCTCGTCTCGCTCGCCTCGGAGCCGCCGAGCGTGCGCGCGTTCTTCATCCGCACCGGCGGCCGCGTCGACGAGGAGCGGGTCGAGATCGTCGACGGCTAGGCCGCGCATGGCGGGCGCGCCGTCGCCGTCGCCGTCGCCGTCGCCGCTCGCGATCGGCCGCGCGACCCTCGCGTTCGGCCTGCGCACCTACGTGATGGGCATCCTCAACGTCACGCCGGACTCGTTCTCGGGGGACGGGCTCACGGACCCCGACGCCGTCGCGGCGCACGCGGAGGCGCTGGTCGCCGCGGGCGCCGACCTGCTCGACCTCGGCGCGGAGTCGACCCGCCCGGGGTACGCGGGGATCGACGAGGAGGAGGAGTGGGGGCGGCTCGGACCGGCGCTGCGCGCGGTGCGCCGCGCGGTCGCGGTGCCGCTCACCGTCGACACCACGAAGCGCGCGGTCGCCGAGCGCGCCTTCGACGAAGGGGCGGACGGGTTGAACGACGTGCTCGGGCTGCTCGGCGACCCCGGGCTCGCCGAGCTGCTCGCGCGCAGCGGGAAGCCCGCGGTGCTGATGCACAACCAGCGCGGCCGCGCGTTCGGCGGGGACGTGATCGGCGACATCCGCGCGGGGCTCGAGGCGGGGATCGCGATCGCCGAGCGGGCGGGGGTGCCCCGCGCGCGGCTCGTGGTCGATCCCGGCTTCGGCTTCGGCTGGGAGCCCGAGCAGAACCTGGAGATGCTGCGCCGGCTCCGCGAGCTGAAGGCGCTCGGCTGCGCGCTTCTCGTCGGCACCTCGCGCAAGTCCACGCTCGGCCGCGTGCTCGGGCGCCCGGAGCGGGAGCGGCTCTGGGGGACCGCGGCCACGGTGGCGCTCGCGATCGCCGGCGGCGCCGACATCGTGCGGGTCCACGACGTCGCGGAGCTGGCGCAGGTGGCGCGGATGGCGGACGCCGTCGTGCGCGGCTGGCGCCCGCCCGAGGCAAGGCCGTGAGCCGGGAGCCGCACCGCGTGCGGCGCGTCTACCTGGGGCTCGGGAGCAACCTCGGCGATCGCGCCGGGGCGCTGCGGGACGCGGTCGTGGCGCTCGCCGCCGGCGGGATCGAGGTCGACGCCGTCTCCTCGCTCTACGACACGCCGCCGTGGGGCGTCACCGAGCAGCCGCGCTTCGCGAACATCGCGGTGGCGGGGCGCTCCGCGCTCGACGCGCACGAGCTCCTCGCGCTCGCGAAGCGGATCGAGGCGGCCGCCGGCCGCGACTTCTCGGCGGCGCGCTGGAGCGCGCGGCCCCTCGACATCGACCTGATCCTGCTCGAGGTCGAGGTGGTCGACACCGAGGAGCTCTCGGTGCCGCACCCGCGCATGCACGAGCGTGCGTTCGTGCTCCTCCCACTCGCGGAGATCGCGCCCCGGCTGCGGCATCCGCTGTTCGGGGTCACGGTGACCGAGCTGCTCGAGGCGCTGCCGGCTGAGGAGCGCGAAGGGGTGACGCTGCTCGCGGGTCGCGGCTGGGAGCGTGACCAGCGGTGACGCGCCGGGGCGGCCGCTAGCCGCCGATCGCCTCCGGCGGGGGCGCGCCCTCGGCGGCCGGGACCTCGGCGCTCGAGGGCTCGACTCCGTAGTCGGCGGGGTCGTTCCAGTCGGTCGTCGCCATCGTGTAGCCGACCCAGAACGCGAGGCCCGAGATCACGGCGAGGCCGGCGCCCACGGGGAGCGCGAGCGCGGCGTAGGAGCGCCGGCTCGTGCCGAGCAGGAAGAGCAGGATCTGCACGACGGACGCGGCCATCAGCGCGTGCCCGAAGCGGCGGGTCTGCTCCTGCGTCACGAGCCGCCGCCTCGCGCGCGTGCCTCCTCGGCCTCCATCTCGCGGCGGAGGTCGGGCGGGAGGAGGTTCGGGATGCCGTCGTCGATCGGATAGCGCTCGTCGCAGCGCGCGCAGTGGAGCGAGCCCTCGAGCACCTCGCCGTCCGCCGCCTCGGAGCGCGCGTCCAGCGTGAGCTCCCCCTTGCACACCGGGCAGGCGAGGATCTCCATGAGGTCGCGACGCATCGGCGGCCCTCTCGTCGGGGTGCGGCACCGGTCGTAGA
The DNA here is from genome assembly GCA_016866055.1 of Chloroflexota bacterium. Classification (GTDB taxonomy): domain Bacteria; phylum Chloroflexota; class Dehalococcoidia; order UBA2979; family UBA2979; genus VGNK01. The sequence goes on from VGNK01000005.1 coordinate 24,838, forward strand.
GCGACGATCTTAGGCGCGCTCCGAAGACCCGGGCAAACCCGCGCGGCACCCGCGCACGCGGTCGCCGCGGACAGCCCCCGTGGGTAGACTCGGGCGCGTGACCGCGCGCCCCACCCCGAGCACCCCCACCCCCGCCGAGCCGCCGGTGCGCGGCGCGGTGGAGCCGGCGCGGGGCGGGACGGAGCGCGTCTCCCTGCACCGCGCAGTCGCGGTGATCCGCCCCGAGAGCATCGCCGTGCGCCCCCTGCGCGCGAGCCTCGTGGTGCCGCTCGTGCAGGGGCTGCTCGCCGCGGGCGCGGTGTGGCTGATCGCGGCGTTCATGGACCGCCTCGCGCTCTGGGCACTCGGCGCCCTGCTCGTCTTCGCGCTGATCGCCGGCCCGACGGCGGTGCTCGGCCTCGTCTACAACGTCGCCGGGACGAGCTTCCTGATGGAGCGCCGCAAGCAGTCGGCGCGCTGGCAGCAGGGCTTCCTCGGACTGGGGCTCGGGACGCACGAGCTCGTGCCGTTCTGGCGCATCGCGCGTTTCGAGGTGCGGAGCGACGCGGCGGACCGCCTCTCGGGCGGGGACGTGCAGGACGTGGTGCGCTGGGAGGTGAGGCTCGTCAAGGAGAGCGGCCGCGCGCTCACGGTCGGCACCGTCCTCGCGGCGCGCCCGCTGGCGGCCGAGGGTGCCCGGCGGGCGAACCGGGTCGCGGAGGCGCTTGGGGCGATGGCGGGGACGGCGGTCGAGCGGGCGACGGTCCCGCCCGAGGACGAGGCGGGCGGCGGACCGGCGGACGGCGACGGCCGCCGGCGCTACCGGCGCCTCGCCTGACGAGCGGGGTGGTGGGGGAACGCGGAGCGCGGAGGCGAGGGATGGATCGACCGGTCGAGTTGATGCGTGACGCGAAGACGATCGCGGTGGTCGGGGTCTCCTCCGACCCCAGGCGCGACTCGCACGACGTGGCGCGCTATCTGATCGACACGGGCTACACCGTCTACCTGGTGAACCCACTCGAGCAGGAGGTGCTGGGGCGCCCCGTCTACGCGAGCGTGCGCGACCTGCCGGGGCCGGTCGACATCGTCGACATCTTCCGCCGGCCGGAGCACGTGCCGCCGATCGTGGAGGACGCGATCGCGGCGGGGGCGAGGGCGGTGTGGATGCAGCTGCGGATCGTGAACGAGGAAGCCGCGCAGCGCGCGCGCGACGCAGGCCTCGAGGTCGTCATGGACCGTTGCACGAAGATCGAGCACCGGCGGCTGCTCGCCGCCGACCGCGCGGGCCCCGACCGAAGTGGTCGCAAGGAGCCGAGGTGATACACTCGGCCCCTAGGCGGCCCCGCGCGAGGGAGCGATCGTCCGCTTGATCCCGAGCCTGCGCGAGAAGTGCGGCGTGTTCGGCGTCTTCGCTCCCGGCGAGGACGTGGCGCGGCTCACGTTCTTCGGTCTCCACACCCTCCAGCATCGCGGACAGGAGTCCGCGGGCATCGCCACGTCCGACGGCGATCACCTCTACGTGTACGCGGAGATGGGGCTCGTCGCGCAGGTGTTCCACGAGCGCCGCCTGGCCGGCCTCCCCGGGCGCGCGGCGATCGGGCACACGCGCTACTCGACCACCGGCTCGAGCGTGCGGGTGAACGCGCAGCCGTTCGTCGTCGAGGGCAAGGACGGCCCGCTCGCGATCGCGCACAACGGGAACGTGGTCAACGCGCAGCTGCTGCGTGAGGACCTGGAGGCGCGCGGCATCGCGTTCACCACCTCGACGGACACCGAGGTGCTCGCGCAGATCCTGGTGGCCGGACCCGGGGAGACGTTCGACGACCGGATCGCCACGATGATGCGCCGCGCAAGCGGCGCGTACTGTCTCACCCTGCTCACGCGCGACGCGGTCTACGCGGTGCGCGACCCGCTCGGCATCCGCCCGCTCTGCATCGGCCGCCTCAACGGGCACGGCTACGTGTTCGCCTCGGAGACCTGCGCGCTCGACCATCTCGGCGCGGAGTTCATCCGCGACGTCGAGCCCGGCGAGGTCGTGCGGCTGGACGCCGAGGGGCTCAGCTCGAGCTTCCCGCTCGCGCCGGACGGGGCGCCGCGCGAGCAGCTCTGCCTCTTCGAGTACATCTACTTCTCGCGCCCCGACTCTTACCTCGGCGGGCAGCGGCTGCACCCGGTGCGGATGCGCATGGGCGCGCGGCTCCAGCGGGAGCACCCGGTGGACGCGGACATCGTGATCGGCGTGCCGGACTCCGCCACCGCGGCGGCGATCGGCTACGCGCAGGAGGCCGGCATCCCCTACGCCGAGGGGCTCGTGAAGAACCGCTACGTGGGACGCACCTTCATCCAGCCCGACCAGCGGCTGCGCGAGCAGGGCGTGCTGCTGAAGTTCAACCCCCTGCGCGAGGTGCTCGAGGGCCAGCGCGTCGTCGTCGTCGACGACTCGATCGTGCGGGGCACGACCACCCCGCGCATCGTCGCGATGCTGCGCCGCGCCGGCGCCCGCGAGGTGCACGTGCGCATCACGTCGCCGCCGATCACGCACCCGTGCTTCTACGGCGTGGACATGGCGACGCGCGGGGAGCTGATCGGGGCGCACAAGTCCGTCGACGAGATCCGCGAGCACTCGGACGCCGACACCCTCGGCTACCTCTCGCTCGAGGGGACGATCCTCGCGACGCAGGCCGGCCCCGACCGCCACTGCACCGCCTGCTTCTCGGGGCGCTACCCGAGCGATGTGCCGCTCGAGCTCGACAAGCTCGTGCTCGAAGCGGACGCCACGCGCGACCGCCACGCGGTTCCAGCCGCGCCGCGCCGCGTGCCGGTGCGGGTCTGAGCGCGGCCCGGCTTCTCCGCATCCCGGCGAGCCGGTACGCTCGCGCTGCTCCCCGCGATGTGAGCCCCGGATGACCGAGCCGCGAGGCCGCCCGTTGCGCTATGCCGACGCCGGCGTCGACATCGACGCCGCCGAGGCGACCGTGCGGCGCTACGCCGACGTGGCGCGCCGCTCGACGCGCCCCGAGGTGATCGGCGGCGTCGGCGGCTTCGCGGGGCTGTTCCGGCTCGGCGAGCGCTTCCGCGACCCCGTGCTCGTCGCCGCGACCGACGGCGTGGGGACGAAGGTGCTGCTGCAGGCGACGCTCGGGCGCTTCGACCTCGCGGGCCGCGACGTCGTGAACAACAACGTGAACGACCTGATCACCGTGGGCGCCGAGCCGCTCTTCTTCCTCGACTACCTGGCGACGGCCGACCTGCCGCAGGAGCGGCGCGTGGAGATCGTCGAGGGGATCGGCGCCGCCTGCCGCGAGAACGGCGTGGCGCTGCTCGGCGGCGAGACCGCGGACATGCCGGACGTGTACCGCAGCGGCGACTTCGATCTCGCGGGGTTCATCGTCGGCGCCGTGGAGCGAGGGGCGCTGATCGACGGCTCGCGGCTCGCGGAGGGGGACGTGCTGCTCGCGCTGCCGTCCGGGGGGCTGCAGACGAACGGCTTCTCGCTCGTGCGCGAGGTGTGGGGGCTCGGCAAGGGGCTGGGGGAGGCACACGACCGCGAGGTGCTCGGCACGCGCTACGAAGAGGCCGGGGGGACGCTCGGCGAGGCGCTCGTTGCGGAGCATCGCTCGTTCTACCCGGCGCTGCGCCCGCTGCTGGCGACGGTCCACGCGATCGCGCACATCACGGGTGGCGGCATCCCCGGGAACCTGCCGCGGCCGTTCCCGGAGGCGCTCGCCGCGGAGATCGACGCGCGGTCGTGGGAGCCGCCGGCGCTGTTCGGGCTGATCCAGCGCACCGGGGGGATCGAGCCGGGGGAGATGTTCCGGACGTTCAACATGGGCGCGGGGATGATCGTCGCGGTCGACCCGCGTGACGAGGCGGAGGCGCTGGGACGGCTGCCGCGGGGGAGCTGGCGGATCGGCCGGGTCGTCGCGCGCGGCGACGGCCCGGCGGTGCGCGGGCTGCCGGGCTAGCGGGTTCCGCGTCGGCCGAGCGAGAGGGGGGCGGGGTGCGCGCGATCCTCGCGGTGTACGACAAGACGGGGCTGGTCGACTTCGCGCGCGGGCTCCAGGCGCTCGGGTGGGAGCTCGTGGCGACCGGAGGCACGTCGCGCGCGCTCGTCGAGGCGGGGCTCGCGGTCACCGAGGTGGCCGCGCTGACGGGCAGCCCCGAGATGCTCGGCGGGCGCGTAAAGACGCTCCACCCGAAGGTGCACGGCGGGATCCTCTACCGCCGCGGTCACGCCTCGGACGAGGAGGAGGTCGCGCGCTACGACGTGCCGGCGATCGACCTCGTCGCGTGCAACCTCTACCCGTTCGTCGAGACCGTCACGCGGGGTGCGCCGGCGCTGCCGGAGGCGCTCGAGCAGATCGACATCGGAGGCCCGACGCTCATCCGCGCGGCGGCGAAGAACCACCCGGCGGTGCTGCCGGTGGTCGACCCGGCCGACTACGGCGCGGTGCTCGAGGCGCTGGGCGGCAGGGGCGGCGACCCCGCGGCGATCGGCGCCGCCGAGCGGCGACGGCTCGCGGCGCGCGCGTTCCAGCACGTGGCGCACTACGACACCGCGATCGCGGAGTACCTCCGCGACGCCGACGACGTGCTCCCGCCCGAGCTGACGATCGCGCTGACGCGGCTCTCGGAGCTGCGGTACGGCGAGAACCCGCACCAGCGCGGCGCGCTCTACCGGCTCGACTCCGTGCGCACGCCGGTGGAGGGGATCGCCGCCTACCGCCAGCACCACGGGAAGGCGATGTCGTACGTCAACTTCCTGGACGCGGACGCCGCGTACAACCTCGTGTGCGAGGTCGGCGAGCCCGCGATGGCGATCATCAAGCACACGAACCCCGCGTGCTTCGCGGCGGGCAACGAGCCGGTCGCGCGGCTCTACGACCGAGCGCTACGCGAGGGGGATCACGTCTCGGCCTACGGGGGGATCGTGGCGTCGAACCGCGTGGTCGACATGGACTACGCGCGCGCGCTCCGGGACGTGCTGAGCCCAGACACGGGTGTGCGCATGTTCTACGAGATCGTCGTCGCCCCCGGCTTCGAGCCCGACGCGCTCGAGCACCTCAGGAAGAAGTCGCAGGACCTGCGCATCCTGGAGGCGCCGGCCGGGGACCCGACGCGCGAGCGGGTGGAGGCGCGGGGCGTGCGCGGGGGGATGCTCGTGCAGACGGCCGACGTGGTGCGGGAGGTGCGGTTCGATGTCGTCAGCCGGCGCCAGCCCACGGCCTCGGAACTCGCCGACCTGCGGCTCGCGTGGGTGGTCTGCAAGCACGTGAAGTCGAACGCGGTCGCCTTCGTCAAGGACGGGGTGCTGATCGGGATGGGGGCCGGGCAGCCGAACCGCGTGGGCAGCGCGGAGCTGTGCCGGCAGCAGGCCGGCGAGCGGGCGCGCGGCGCCGTCGCGGCGACGGACGCGCTCATCCCGTTCCCCGACACGGTCGAGGTGTGCGCGGCGGCGGGCTGCACGGTGATCGCTCACACCGGGGGCTCGATCCGCGACGACGAGTCGGTCGCGGCGGCGGACCGGCTCGGGGTGACGCTTGTGACGACCGGGGTGCGCCACTTCCGCCACTAGCCCGGAGGCGTCGGCTGCGGCGGCTTACCGCACGAGGCCGTAGCATCGCCCCATGGCGAACGTCGACCTCGTCATCCCCGTCTACAACGAAGAGGCGATCCTCGAGCAGAGCGTGGTGACCACGCTCGACTTCCTCGACCACCATCCGGAGCACCGGTGGCGGCTCGTGATCGCGAACAACGCCTCCACCGACCGCACGCTCGAGGTCGCCCGTCAGCTCGAGGCGCGCTTCCCCTCGCACGTCGTCGCCCAGCACATCCCCGTGAAGGGGCGCGGGATCGCCCTGCGCACGGCGTGGCTCACCTCCGACGCCGACGTCATGGCGTACATGGACGTCGACCTCTCCACCGACCTGCAGCACATCAGGGAGTTGATCGACCCGATCGCCGACGGCCGCTACGACCTGAGCTACGGCACCCGGCTTCACCCGCGCTCGCAGACCCGTCGCGGGTGGAAGCGCGAGATCACCTCGCGCGCGTACGTCTTCCTGCTCCGCTACGCGGCGCGGCTACGGGTCACCGACGCGCAGTGCGGGTTCAAGGCGATCGGCCGAGAGGCGGCACGCGCGCTCGTGCCGCTCGTGAAGGACACGGGATGGTTCTTCGACTCGGAGCTGCTCCTGATCGCGCAGGAGAACGGCTACCGGCTGCTCGAGATCCCCGTGCGCTGGATCGAGGATCGCGACTCGCGCGTGCGCGTGCTCCACACCGCGGTCGAGGACGTGAAGGGGATCTGGCGGATGCGACGGGGCGGGATCCCGCGGCCCGCGCCTGGTGACGGCGGACCCGACGCCTGAGGCGGCCCGCAGCCAGATTCCTTGACCCTAGCGGAGCCGCCTCGCTAGCATCGGCGCCGGTCGGTACGGGAAGCCGAACCTGACGGGCGCCTCGGCGTGCCGTTCGACGCGAAGGGGTGAGCCTGATGCTGGGTGAGGGCGAGGGCATCGAGCTCATTGCCGTCTTTACGACGGTCATTCTCTCGCTCGCGATCATGGTGGCGCTCGGGAAGTGGTGGGAGGCCTAGCCTCTCGGATGGCGCCGCCGCGCCGCGGGCGCGCGGGGCGACGGTCGATGGGTGCGTGAGCTGGGGGCAGCGGATGGCGACGTCGGAGCAACCTGGACGGCGAAGCCTGGGCGACCGCCTGTACGATGCCGCGTTCCAGAACCGAGTCTGGCGCTCGGTCTTCCGCTCCGGCTACCCGAACACCCCCCGCAATCAGATGCTCGCGGTGGCGACGAACGTCTTCCTGCACCTCCACCCGACGCGCATCCACCGCACGCACGTGAAGATCACCCACACCTTCTGCCTGGGTGGGCTCTCGTTCTTCCTTTTCCTGGGCCTGACGATCACCGGCGTGCTGCTGATGTTCTACTACGTGCCGTCCGTGGAGCGGGCGTACGTGGACATCCTCGCGCTCGAGAACAACGTGCGCTTCGGACAGCTGATGCGGAACCTGCACCGCTGGATGGCGCACGGCATGGTGCTCACGGTGCTGATGCACATGATGCGCGTGTTCTACACGGGCGCCTACAAGCCGCCGCGCGAGTTCAACTGGGTGGTGGGCGTGGTGCTGCTCGTGCTGACGCTGCTGCTTTCCTTTACCGGGTACCTCCTGCCCTGGGACCAGCTCGCGATCTGGGCGATCACGGTGGGCACGAACATGGTGGGCTCGGCCCCGATCCTTGGTGAGCCGAACCGCTTCGTCCTGGTCGGCGGCTTCCAGGTCGGCCAGGCGGCGCTCATCCGCTTCTATACGCTCCACGTGATCGGGCTCCCGCTGCTGGCTGCGGTGTTCATGACGGTGCACTTCTGGCGCATCCGTCGCGACGGCGGCCTGGCGCGGCCGCTGTAGTCCTGGTCAGGAGGACCGCCGATGGCCGTCGCCCGCACCGTCCAGCCCGAGCCCGTCTCGCAGGCCGTCCGCGCCCGCCAGCGCCGTCAGCGCGAAGAGGAGCTCCTGGTCTGGCCGGACCTCGTCTTCGTCGAGTTCATCTCGGCGGTGCTCTTCACGATCACGCTCACGATCCTCGCGGTGCTCGTGGACGCGATTTTGCTCGACCAGGCGAACCCGAACGTCACGCCGAACCCGTCGAAGGCGCCGTGGTACTTCCTGAACCTGCAGGAGCTGCTGTTGCACATGCACCCGGCGCTCGCCGGCGTGATCGTCCCGACCATCGCGCTCGCCGCGCTCGCCGCGATGCCGTACTTCGACAATTCGAACGAGGGCCAGGGCGAGTGGTTCGCGACGGCGCGCTCGAAGACGCTGACGGCGATCGGTGCCCTGGTGGCCATCGTCGGCACGGTGCTCCTGATCCTGTTCGATGCCTCGAAGCACGTGCAGGTCTACGAGCGGGTCACTGGTGCAGAGTGGCCGTCGGCGTTGAACTTCCTCCGCAGCAACCGAGCGTTGCAGACGGAGATTGCCTGGCCCGAGGAGCTGACGAAGATCCCGCTCGGATCGAGGGTGCTGCGCACGGACCTCCTGGGCCTTCCCGCGGTCGACCTGAACGTGAACCTCTCCGCGGTCCTCGTCGAGCAGATCATCCCGGTGACGATGATGATCGGGCTGCCGCTGCTGCTGTCCCTGGTGGCATGGCGCACGCGGGTGGCACGAACCCGCCGTGATCACATGATCCTGATGTTCAGCGGGTTCATCGCGGTCTACGTCACGCTCACGGTCGTGGGGACGTTCTTCCGTGGCGCGGGCCAGGAGCTCGTGCCGTACGGCATCTTCGCGCACATCGAGTAGGCGCGTTACTTCGACCGGCACTCGCGGGTCGCGGAGAGGCGGGACGGGTGACGAACGAGACGCAGACGAGGGACGCGGCGGCGGCCGCTCGCGAGGCGGCGCCCACCGACGCCTGGCGGGCGGCGATCGCCTCGCGCAAGCTCCAGGTGGGGCGCGAGGAGGGCATCCCTTCCGTGCAGGCGCCGCCGATCGAGGCCGATCTCTCGCGCCGGCGCTTCATTCGCGCGTCCTTCTGGACGGGACTGGGTGTCACGCTGCTGGGGAGCGTGGGCCTCTTCCTCGACTTCTTCTATCCGCGCAACGTGAAGGGGTTCGGCGGTCCCGTGCCGGCCGGGCGGGTCTCGGAGTATCCGAAGGGCGGCGAGCCGCGTTACAACTCCGAGGGCCAGTTCTGGCTCGCGAACCTGGACCCCGGGGAGACGCGGGGCGGGGGCAGCGGCGGCGCCGACGGGTTTCTCGCGCTCTGGCAGAAGTGCCCTCACCTCGGCTGCGTGGTCCCGTGGCGCGGCGAGTTCGCGTTCGAGGGAGACAAGGGCTGGTACCGCTGCCCGTGCCACGGTTCGACCTACACGAAGTCGGGGATCCGCGTCTTTGGACCCGCGCCGCGCTCGATGGACACCATGAAGGTGGAGATCGACGGCTCCGGGAACATCACCGTGCAGACCGGCCAGATCACGCCCGGCGGCACCGACAACCCGAGGCGCGCGATCAAGCCCGCCTAGCGAGACGCAGGGTCCGGGCGGCCGCGAGATGAGATCGGTGGGTACATGAACACGAGCAAGCAGGTCAACGCGATGATCGGGTTCCTGTTCCTCGCGTTCCTTGTGTTCGGTGCCTACTACGCCTACGAACCCGGCCGGGCCTCCACCGCGGACGAGGCGCAGCACGAGCTCTTCGCCAACCGCGGCGCCGAGCTCTACGTGAAGAACTGTCGCAGCTGCCACGGCCTCGAGGGTCTCGGCCCCGAGGAAGGCGCGATCGCCCCGGCGCTCAACACTCCGGGCTTCCTGATCCTCGGCGAGAAGAACACGTTCGGTGCGCCGCGGACCCCCGACGGGGAGGTGAAGCAGGTCGAGACGTTCCTCAACTCGACGATCGCGTGCGGTCGCGCCGGCACCTTCATGCCGGTCTGGGCGCAAAATCACGGCGGGCCGCTGCAGCCGATCCAGGTCCGCTACATCGTCTCGATGATCACGCAGGGCCGTTGGGACCTCGTCGTCGAGCGCGGCAAGCACCACGACGAGGAGACCGGCGACACGCCCGAGACGATCATCTTCAAGGATCCCAGCCAGCTCTCCGTGACCCGCAACAACTGCGGCCAGTACGGCGCGGCTGCCGCCGCGGCGATGCGCAGCCGCGATCCGTTCGCGCCTCCCGGCGCAGCGCCGGCCCCCGCGGGCGCGCCGACGACGCCCGCGACCGCCGGCACGCCGATCCCCGGCGCGCTCCCCGTCGAGATGGGCGAGTTCTTCGTCAAGGCGCCCCCGAGCCCGGCCGCCGGGAAGATCGCGTTCGCGGTGAAGAACGCCGGGGCCATCGTGCACAACTTCCGGCTCATCAAGTCCGACCTCGCGCCGAACGCGCTCCCGGTGGCCGGGGGCGTCGTCGACGAGAAGCGCGTCGAGGTGGTCGCGAAGATCGACGAGCTGACCGCCGGCCAGACGAAGTCGATCCAGGCCGACGTGACAGCCGGCAAGTACGTGCTGATCTGCAACATCGCGGGGCACTATCAGCTCGGGATGACCGTCGGTCTCACGGTGAAGTGAAGCTGGGAATCGTCGAGCACGGCGCCCGCCTCGCGACTGCGACGGGGCGCAGGGGGGTACGTAGCGATGGCAGCGACCACCGGGAAGCGCTACCGGTGTCCGAAGTGTGGGGCCGAGTTCATCGTGACGCGCGGCGCGGACGCGGGCGAGCTCCGTTGCGGCGACACGCCGCTTGAGCAGCTGTAGGGAGAAGGCACGTGGCCGTCGCACTCGGAAAGCGCTACAAGGACGAGACCACCGGGATCGAGCTGCTCTGCATCAAGCCCGGCGACTGCAACCTGAACGTCGATGGGCGCGGGATGGATGAGCTGCAGCCGAAGGTGCTGCCCTCCGCCGACTGACGCGGGCGGCTCCCGCACCGGTTTGACGGTCGCGGGGGCGCTTCCTATCGTGAGTGAATCGGCGCGGGCGGGCCGCCCGCGCGCAGAGCAAGCGGTCGTTGAGACGACCGCAGGGGGTGGTGATTCGACTTGTCGGAAGTCTACATCGGGGAATCGGAGTCGCTGGACGCGGCGCTGCGCCGCTTCAACAAGCGGGTGCAGGCGGACGGCATCCTCACCGACGTGCGGCGACACGAGTACTACGAGAAGCCGTCCGAGCGCCGGAAGAAGAAGGAGGCGTCGCGGCGGCGAAAGCTCCGCAAGGCGCTGCTGAAACAGCAGCAGCGGCGGGAGCTCTAGAGGTCGAGAGCGGAAGCCCCGGCAGCGCCGGGGCTTCTTGTCAGGGAGGCGGGGGGAGGGGCAGGGCCAGCGATGCCGACCATCGCCGAGCGGATCCGTGCCGAGCTGACGGCGGCGATGAAGTCCGGGGACGCCCCCCGACGCGACGCGTTGCGCCTGCTGGTGGCGGCGCTCGACAACGCGCGTATCGCGGCCGGCCACGCGCTCGGCGACGAGGAGGCGGTCCGCGCGCTCCAGCGCGAGGCGCGGCAGCGGCGCGACTCGATCGAGGAGTACCGCAAGGGGAGGCGCGAGGATCTCGCGGCTCGCGAGGAGTTCGAGCTCTCCCTGATCGAGGGCTACCTGCCGCGCGCGCTCTCCGACGACGAGCTGCGCGCGCTCGTACGCGAGACGATCGCCGAAGTCGGCGCGAGCGCCCCGAGCGAGATCGGGAAGGTGATGGGGCCGTTGATGGCGCGCGTCGCCGGCCGCGCCGACGGGAGGCGAGCCAACGAGATCGTGCGCGAGTTGCTGTCGGGCTAGCGAATCGCCCGGTCGGCGCCGTCGCCGTGTGGGGCGCCGGCGATGACGCAGCGCGCCCCCGCCGGGCGCGCACCGGCGCGCGCCTCCCGGCTCGACGCCGGGCTCCTGACCTTCGGCGCCGTCGCCGCCGTCGCGCTCCTCGCGGCACTCTTCCCCTGGTTCACGGGCGGGCCGCGCCTCGAGGAGGGGCGCGTCGTCGAGCGGCCGATCGTCGCGCCGCGCGACGTGAGCTACGACTCCGTGGTGCTGACCACCCGGGAGCGCGAGGCGCGCGCGGCAGCGGTGCGCTCCGTCTTCGTGCTCGACACGGACGTGCGCGAACGGCAGCTCGCGGCGCTCGACCAGGCGCTGGCGGCGACCGCGCGCGTACGCGACAACCAGACGCTCGCGAGGTCCGCGAAGGAGACCGCGATTCGTGCCATCCCGGGGGTAGAGGTGAGCACGCGCTCCGCGGCCGCGCTCGTCGACCTGACGGCGGAGCAGTGGCGCGCGCTCGGCGACGAGGTGCGCAACGCGCTCGGGCGCACGCTCACCCAGAGCATCGCCGAGGGGGAGGTAGGCGCGGCGCGTGTTCGCGCCGCCGGGTACCTCTCACCGCTGCTGATGGCGGGGCAGGTGGTGGCCCTGCAGGAGCTGATCAACCCGCTGATCGTGCCCACGCTGGTCGTGGATTCCGAGCGTACCGAGCTCCTTCGTGAGGAGGCGATGGCGAACACGCCCGCCGTGCGCGTCACCTTCGCGCGCGGGGAGGTGGTGGTGGCGGCCGGCCGCGAGCTGACGGCGGCCGACGTCGAGGCGCTCGACCGTCTCGGCGCGCGGCGCGCGGGCATCCAGCCGACGAACGTGGTGGCCGCGGCGGCCTTCGCGTCGCTCGCGGGGGCTGCGCTTGCCGGCTACGTCGGGGTGGTGCGGCCGCGCGCGCTCCGCGGCGCGCGCCGGCGCACGCTGTTCCTGCTGCTCGTGCTCGCGCCGGTGGTGGCGGCGAAGTTCACGTTCCCCGTGCTCTTGCCGGACCTCGATCGCCACTTCATCGCCTACGGCCTGCCGCTCGCCGCCACGCCGATCGCGGCCGCGGTGCTGCTGGACCCGCCGGCCGCGATCGTTGTCGCGCTGCTCACCGCCGCGTCGGCCGTCTTCCTCTCGACGATCCTGCCGACGGTCGACGCTGGCGGTGAGGCGGCGCAGCTCGAGACGGCGCGCCTCGCGCTCGCCGTCCTCGCGGGCTCGCTTGCGGGGATCTACGCGATCGCGCGCGCGGACCGGCTGCAGCGCTACCTCGTTGCCGGCGCCGCATCCGCCGCAACGGTGGCCGGCGCGCTCGTGATCGTCTGGCTCCTCGACCCCGATCGACGCCTGGTCGACTTGCCCTGGATCGCGGGCGCCTCCGCGGTCGGCGGGCTGCTCGCGTCGCTGATCGCGGTGGGGGCGTTCGTGTTGCTGAGCCGGCCGTTCGGGATCATCACCCGGGTCGAGCTGATGGAGCTCGCGCAGCTGCACCATCCGCTGCTGCGACGGCTCCAGGACGAGGCGCCTGGCACCTTCCATCACGCGATCCTCGTGGGCAACATGGCCGAGCGCGCGGCCGATCGCATCGGGGCGGATCCGCTGCTCGTTCGCGTGGGCGCGTACTACCACGACATCGGCAAGCTCGTGGCGCCGGAGTTCTTCGTCGAGAACACCGCGGCCGGCGTCCCGTCCCCGCACGACGGGCTCGACCCGCTGCAGAGCACGCGCGTGATCCAGCAGCACGTCTCCGCGGGGATCGAGCTCGGGCGGCGCGCGGGGCTCCCGGAGGCGGTGGTGCGCTTCATCCCCGAGCACCACGGCACGCGTCTCGTGGTGTTCTTCTACCGTCGCGCTGCGGAGGCGGACCCGCAGATCGACGAGGACCTCTTCCGTTACCCGGGACCGAAGCCGCAGTCTCGAGAGGCCGCGCTCGTCATGATCGCGGACGGCTGCGAGGCGACCGTGCGCGCCTCGGCCGACCAGAGCGCGCAGCGGATCCGCGCGATCGTCGAGGAGACGATCAAGGAACGCATCGAGGAGGGCGAGTTCGACGAGTGCGACATCAGCCTCCGCGACCTGCGCGTCGTGGCGGAGTCGTTCACGGGGACGCTCGCCGCCGTCTTCCACGGTCGGGTCGGGTACCCGGAGCCCACCGAGCGCGAGCGGGCGCGGCGCGCGGGGGCGGCGCGCCCGACGTCGGAGGCACCGCGCCCGCGC
>VGNK01000006.1 GCA_016866055.1 Chloroflexota bacterium
CGGCGCGTCGTCGCGGACGCGCCCTCGCGGGCGGCTGCACAGGCCGCGGCGCGCCACGCCGGGACCGAGGTCGTCGCGGCCGAGGAACTATGGGGGTCCTCGGCGCGGGGCGAGGAAGCCGAGCGCGATCCCGCGGCCGGGGGGGTCGATCCGGCGACGCCGCACAGCGTGATCTACACCTCGGGCACGACCGGCCGCCCGAAGGGCGCGGTGCTCACCCACGGCAACTTCTACTGGAGCGCGGTCGGCTCCGCGCTGAACCTGGGGGTGCGTGCCGACGACCGCTGGCTCGCGTGCATGCCGCTCTTCCACGTGGGCGGCCTCTCGACCCTGCTCCGCTCGGCGATCTACGGCACGACCGCCGTGATCCACCCGCGATTCGACGAACAGGCGGTCAACCGCGCGCTGCGGGAGGACGGCATCACGCTGCTGTCGGTGGTCGCGGCGATGCTGCAGCGGATGTTCGCGGCGGAGGCGTCGCCGTGCCCGGCGTCGCTGCGCGCGGTGCTGCTCGGGGGCGGCCCCGCTCCGCGCCCGTTGCTCGAGGCGGCGCGCGACCGTGGGGTGCCGGTGCTGCAGACGTACGGCCTCACCGAGGCCGCCTCGCAGGTGACGACGCTCGCGCCGGAGGAGGCACTGCGCAGGCTCGGCTCGGCGGGGCTGCCGCTCGCGGGGACGACGCTTCGCGTGGAGCGCGACGGGCAGCGAGCGGGGGCCGGCGAGGTCGGCGAGATCCTCGTGGCCGGGCCGACCGTGACCCCCGGGTACCTTGGGCATTCCGATGCGACCGCGGAGGCGCTGCGCGAGGGCTGGCTGCACACGGGAGATCTCGGGTTCGTCGACGAGGACGGCTCCCTCACGGTCGTCGACCGTCGCGACGACCTGATCGTGACGGGTGGCGAGAACGTCTACCCGGCGGAGGTCGAGGAGGCGCTGCTCGCGCACGGGGGCGTCGTCGAGTGCGCGGTCGTCGGGCTCGCCGACGCGGAGTGGGGCCAGCGAGTGACGGCGGTGGTCGTCGCGCGCCGCGGGCGCGGGGTGAGCGCCGCGCTGCTCGACGGCTTCCTGCGCGGGCGGCTCGCCGGGTACAAGCTCCCCCGCACGTACGACCTGCGAGAGGAGCCGCTCCCGCGCACCGCGTCGGGGAAGGTGCAGCGCCACCTGCTGCGCGAGGCGCTCGAGCGCTCAGGTGCGGGCCGGGGCCAGGGGCGGGACTAGAGCGTCGGGGGCGGCTCGCCCGTGCACGCGGCCCAGGCGTGCCCGAGCATCGTGCGCGCGAGCGCCGCGCCGGGGCAGTAGTTCACGACCGCGCGATCGTCGAAGACGCCGTAGTGCCGCGTGAACAGATCGCGCGAGGGGTCGAGGCTGCGCAGGCCGTCGCGGTAGGCGTTCATTTCGCCGCGCTGCGGCGCGTAGGCGTCGCCGACCGCCGGGTCGCTCCAGAGCACCGACTGCAACACCGCGTACACAGAGTCGATCCCGGTACGCACCTCCGCCTGGCGGAGGTCGGGGATCGCGTGCCGGGCGCCGGCGTCGCGCAGGAGCGCGTGCATCGTCTCGTGCCAGACGCGTGTGCGCGGCGTCCCGGGCTCGACCTCCGCGGCGCGCCGAGCGTAGGCGTCGGCGACCGCCCGCGCGTCGAAGAGCTCGGGCATGAGGTCGAGCAGCTCGTGCAGGCGGGCGGCGAAGCCGGGCTCGAACTTCGAGACGAGGATCCGCGTGGCGTCCGCGCGCACGATGCGGCGTGGGCGGTCGACCTCGACCTCGTCGCGGAGCCAGGCGTTGAGCGCCGCCTCGAGGCGCGCCTCGGGGGCGTCGTCGCGGTCGTCGCGGGACAGGGCGCGCATCGCGGTCATCGTGCCATACTCCGCCGCCGGAGGTGCGCATGACGCGGCGGCTGCTCGTGGGTGGGGCCGAGATCATCTCGCTGCCGGACGGATCCGCCGCGCTCGGCGGTCCGCCGACCGCCGGTGCCGCGGTGCGTCCCGGCGTCGACTGGGCCGGGTACCACGCCCGGCACCCGGACGGCTTCCACGGACCGGACCACCACTGGCGCGTGCACAACGGCTGCTACCTCGTGCGCGCCGGAGGGGCGAGCGTGCTCGTCGACCTCGGCGTCGGGCGCGGGCCGTACCCGCGCTACGCGGGCCTCGAGGGAGCACTGCCCCGCTCGATGGAGCGCGCGGGCGTGGTGCCGGAGGAGGTCGATGTCGTCTTCTTCACGCACGCGCACCCCGATCACGTTGGCTGGAGCCTGAAGCCCGACGGCACTCCGACGTTTCCACGCGCGCGCTACGTGCTGCACCGCGCGGACTGGGAGGAGTACGCGGTCCGGCGCAGCCCGCCCCCGCGCTACGTGGAGCGCTTCGTCGCCCCGCTGCTCGCGCTGGGTGTGCTCGAGCTGATGGACGGCGAGCGCGCGCTTGCCGAGGAGGTGGTCGCGCTGCATACGCCGGGGCACACGCCCGGGCACATGAGCGTGCTCGTCGGGCGAGCCGGGGACCGCGCCGTGATCACGGGCGACGTCGTGGTCAGCCCGTTCTACGTGAGCGAGCCGGAGCAGCCGTTCGGGTCGGACATCGACCCCCAGCAGGGGATCCGCACGCGCGTCGCCCTCGTCGCGCGCGCGGAGGCGGAGGGGCTGCGCCTCGTCGGCGGCCACATGCCGGAGCCCGGCTGGGGCGAGGTCGTGCGCGTGAACGGCCGCCGCTGGTTCCGCGCGCTCTGATCGCGGCCATCAGCCCCGGCGTTGACGGCTCGCGGGGCGCGCTGCCAGAATCGGGCGAGTCATCCCGACCGTAGCGGGAAGGACCCGGAGATCACACAGGCACCCGACGACCACCCCGGCAACTACTTCTACCTCGACCTGCACACGCACTCGGCCGACGGCTCCGACGACGCGGGCGCGACGGTCGAGGGCTACCTGCGCTGGATCACCGGCCGGCGCCGCTTCGGCTACCGCATCGATGGCTTCGTCCTGACCGAGCACCGCCGCTTCGACCCGAAGCTCGACTACTCCCGACTGGCCGAGCAGTACGGCGTGGCCGTGCTGCGCGGGGTCGAGGTCGAGACGGACGTCGGCCACGTGCTCGTGTACGGGGTGCGCGATGGCTTCTACAAGGAGTTCGACCTCGCGAACGTGGCGCTCCCGTACCGGGACGTCTTCCGGGCGGCGCGCGAGCACGGCGGGCTCGCGGTGGGGGCGCACGCGGGGCGGCCGCGCATCGGGCTCGCGGAGCACGTCGATCGCCGCGGGATCTCGCTGGACGGGGTCAGCGTGATCGAGGCGCTCAACGGCGGCAGCAACGACTCCGAGAACGCGCACGCGCTGCACCTGGCCGAGGAGCGCGGGCTCCTCAGCGTCGGCGGCAGCGACTCGCACTTCGTGAGCGAGGTGGCGCGCTGCCTGACGGCGTTCCGCCGCCCGGCGCACCGGGTCGAGGCGCTCGTCGAGGAGCTGCTGAGCGGCGAGTTCCGGCCGGTGGCCGTGGAGGAGACGCACGACGACGAGGAGATCCGCGAGCGCTCGCGTCGCCTGACCGCCGCGCGCTCGACGGCGGAGGCGGTGCACCACGAGGGCGGCGAGGTCGAGTACGACCACAGCGCCGTCGGTGTCGAGGTGCCGATCGGCACCGCCGAGATCACGCACGAGCAGATCGCGGCCTACTGCGAGTCGACGGGAGACACGAACCCGCTCTACCTCGACGCGGCGGCGGCGAAGGCGGGTCCGTACGGCTCGATCGTCGCGCCCCCGGGGCTGCTGCAGGCGCTGATCCAGGGCCGCGCGCCCGATCCGAAGGTGAAGTACGGGAACACGCAGTTCATGGCGGGGACGCGGCTCGAGTACTACGCGCCGGCGCGCCCCGGTGACACGATCACCGGCTACGCGTCGATCAAGGAGGTCTACCAGAAGACCGGTCGCAGCGGCCGTATGGTGTTCGTCGTCTCGCGCACGCGCTACGCGAACCAGCGCGGCGAGGATGTCGCGGCGCACGAGAGCTCGGTGGTCCATCGCCAGGTGGCCCCGCGGAACGGCTAGCGGGAGGCAGGCGGTGCGATGACCGTGCAGACACAGCGCTACTTCGAGGACGTCTGGCCCG
Organism: Chloroflexota bacterium; assembly: GCA_016866055.1. Lineage (GTDB taxonomy): Bacteria > Chloroflexota > Dehalococcoidia > UBA2979 > UBA2979 > VGNK01. The sequence continues at coordinate 4,101 of VGNK01000006.1, forward strand.
GCGACGAGTACGTCGAGGAGCATCAGCCGAGGCCCGAGGACGTGCTCGAGTTCGTGCAGATCAACCGCATGGGGCAGGCGGGTCGCGGGGGGAACACCGACGGCCGCTTCACGGACGCGGAGGGCGCGCGGCGGCAGGGGCTCGAGCGCCCGATCGTTCCGGGCAACATGAGCATGGCGCTGCTCACGCGCCTCGTCACCGACTGGATGGGGCCGCAGGGCCGGCTGCGCAGCATCGAGCTGAGCTTCCGGCGCCCGGTGCTGCACAACGACAAGCTGCAGGCGACGGCGCTCGTCACCGACGCGAGCGACGAGGACGGGGTGCCGACGGCGACGCTCGACGTGTTCTTCGCGAACGAGCGCGGCGAGCGGCCCGTGCAGGGCACGGCCGTGGTCGAGCTCCCACGCCGCACCGCGGCGCCACAGGAGATCGACTAGCCGTTCGCGGCGAGGGCCCCGCGGTCCCTGGTTCTCCCGGTCGCCGCAGGCGCGCCCGCGGGCCCGGGCTGGGGAGGTGCGCGCGTGGACGTGCTGACGGACCCCTGGTCGCAAATCGTCGGGTGGGACGGCCACCTCGAGTGGGGGATCGTCCCGCTCCGGCTCGTGCTCGGCTACGTCCTCCTCTACTCGGGCGCGAAGAAGTTCCGCGATGGGATCAGCAGCACGGTGGCGTGGATGCGCGGGCTCGGCCTGCCGATGCCGCAGCTGCTCGCGCGCTGGACTGCCGGCGTCGAGGTGGTGGGCGGCGCGCTGGTACTCGTGGGGTTGCTCACTTCGTGGGTCGCGGTGCCGCTCGCCGCGAACATGCTCGGCGCGGCGCTCACGCAGAAGTTCCTGTTGCACGCGCCGTTCAGCGGGGGTGACGTGCAGGGCTACGAGCTCGACGTGCTGATGGTCGCGGGCGCGGTCGCGCTCGTGTTCAGCGGGGCGGGCCCGCTCTCCTTCGACGCGCTCCTCGCCGGCTAGCCGGCGCCCGCGCCCTCCGCGTCGCCGTCGTCCACGAGCACGACCGGCGCCGCGCGCAGCGCGAGCGCGACCTCCGTGCCCTGCGCGTGCAGGCGCGGGCCCGCGCGCACGCGCACGAGCGCGCCGCCGACCAGCCGGACGTGCAGCACCTGGTCGTGACCGTAGTACTCGCGGGCGACGAGCCGCCCCGGGACGCCGTCCGGGCGCAGCTCCACGTCCTCCGGTCGCACCACGATCGCGACCCGATCGGCCCCGGCGGGTGCTGGGTACTCGCCGAAGGGGGTGGCCACGCACCCGCCGTCTGCGCGCGCACGGAAGAGGTTCGCGTCGCCGATGAACTCGGCGGCGTGGATCGTCGCCGGGAGGCGGTAGATCTCGTCGGGCGTGCCGACCTGCTCGATGCGCCCGCGCCACATGAAGGCAACGCGGTCGGCGATCGAGAGTGCCTCCTCCTGGTCGTGGGTCACGAGGATCGCGGTGGTGCCAGCGCGCTTCACGATCTCGCGCAGCTCGCCGCGGACGCGCGCGCGCAGCGTGGGGTCGAGGTTCGAGAAGGGCTCGTCGAGCAGGAGCAGCCGCGGGCGCGGCGCGAGCGCGCGGGCGAGCGCGACGCGCTGCTGCTCGCCGCCGGAGAGCTCGTGCACGCGGCGGTCCGCGAACCCCGAGAGCCCGGTGAGCGTGAGCACCTCCGCCACGCGCCCGCGGCGGTCGCCGGGCACGGGGACGCCGTACGCGACATTCTCCCCGACGCTCATGTGCGGGAAGAGCGCGTAGTCCTGGAACACCATCCCGATGCCGCGCCGCTCGGGGGGCACGTGCACCGACGGCGCCGCGACGAGGTCGCGAAGGAGCGTGAGCCGGCCGGCGCTCGGCCGCTCGAACCCCGCGAGCAGGCGCAGCGCGGTGGTCTTGCCGCAGCCCGACGGCCCGAGGATCGCGAAGAGCTCCCCGGCGATCACGTCGAGCGTGAGGTCGGCGATCACGGTCGTGGCGCCGAACGTGCACACGAGGCCGTCCGCGCGCACCGCGCGCTCCGCGGTTGGGGAGCGGTTCATCGGCGCGCCCCCGCGTAGTGCATGACCGCGAGCGCGAGCGCGGAGATCGTGATCAGGGTGAGCGCCGGGAGGGAGGCCTCCGCGAAGCGGGCGTCGCTCGTCGCGGACCAGACGCGGGTGGCGAGCGTGCGGAAGCCCGGCGGCGCGAGGATCAGCGTCGCGGGCAGCTCCTTCATCGTCGTGAGGAAGACGAGCGCAGCGCCGGCGAGCAGCCCGCGCGCGGAGAGCGGGACCGTGACCGACGTGAAGACCTCGCGCGGGCGCCGTCCGAGCCCCCGTGCGGCCTCCTCCATCGACGGGCGCACCTGCAGCAGCGAGACCCGCGCGGTGCCGACGGCTTGCGGCAGAAAGAGCAGCGCGTAGGCGAGCACGAGCAGCGCGAGCGTCTGGTAGAGCCAGCCGACGTTGATCGCGGCGAACACCAGCGCGAGCGCGACCACGAGCCCCGGCAGCGCGTAGCCGGTGTAGGCAAGCACCTCGACGGCGCGGCTGAAGAGGCGGTCGCGGAAGCGGACGCTGAGCACGGCGACGGGGACCGCGGCGAGCGTGGTGACGAGCGCGGCCAGCGCGGAGGCGGCGACGGAGTCGAGCGCCGCGACCCACACGCCGGGCAACGCGATGCCCGAGGCGGCGGCGCGCGCGAGCCAGTAGCCGAGCACGCCGACGGGCAGCACGAGCGCGAGCGCGAGCACGCCGCCGACGAAGGCGAGCGCCGGCCAGCGCCAGCGGCCGAGCGGCACGGGCGCCGGCGGGCGCGCGTGGCCGCGCACGACGTCGTACCGCCGCCGGCCGCGCGTCCACACCTCGAGCGCAACGATCACGAGCGCGAGCGCCGCGAGCGCGCCCGCGAGCGCCGCGGCGCCACTGCGGTCGAAGGTCGACTCGTAGCGCAGGAAGAGGACGCGGGTGAAGGAGTCGAACCGCATCAACGTGGGCCCGCCGAAGTCCGAGAGCGTGTAGAGCGCGATGAGCAGCGCGCCCGAGAGCAGGGCGGGTCGAAGCTGCGGGAGCACGAGCCGACGGAACGTGGTCCAGCGCCCGAATCCGAAGCTGCGCGAGAGCTCCTCGAGCCGCGGATCCGCGGCGGCGAGCGCGGGTCGCAGGGTCATCAGCAGGTAGGGGTAGGTGAAGAGCGTCAGGACGAGCGTGGCGCCCCAGAAGCCCGTGATCGCGGGGAGGCGCTCGACGCCGAGCGGGGAGAGCGCCTGCTGCAGCAGGCCGCGGGGGCCCAGCGCCGCCAGGAACGCGAGCGCGCCGACGTAGGACGGGACGGCGAGCGGGAGCGAAGCGAGGATCCCGATCGCGCGGCGGCCGGGCAGGTCGGTGCGCTCCACGAGCCAGGCGAGCGGGAGGGCGATGGCGGCGGCGGCGAAGGTGACGGCGCCCGCGAAGACGAGCGTTCGCAGCGTGAGCTCGAGTGTCGACCGCGCAAGCAGCACCTCGGCCGCGGCCGCCGGGTCGTCCGCAGCGCGCACGAGGAGGTAGACGGGCGGCGCGAGACACGCGACCGCAACCAGGGCGGCGAGGGCCGCGACGAGCGGAGCCGGCCCGCCGCGTCGCGGGGAGGGCACTCGCAGCGGGAGGGGGAGGGTCGTCACGCGGGGGCGCTCCGCAGTCGGCCGATGGTGAGAGCGCGCTTTCCGGGGCGCCCGCTCAGGATGCCCCGGTCAGCCCGCAAGGAACAACCACCCATTGTCCCGGGCGCAGGGCCCGAACGTCCCGCGTGAACGTAGCTCACGCCTCTCCGCGGATGCTGGGAACAGCTCGTAGTGTTCATGTGCACGATGGTTGCTTATTAGTTGATCCTAACGCAACTTGTTCGCTCCACCAAATGCAGGACGGCAGGAGGCAAGATGAGGAGAGCGCTGCGCGTGCTCATCCTGGGCGGGCTGCTCGGCCTGCTCGCCGCCGCGTGCGGTGACGACGAGGAGGTCACGGTCTACTCCGGCCGCAACGAGGCGTTGATCGCACCGCTGCTCGAGCGCTTCACGAAGGAGACCGGCGTCAAGGTGGCGGTGAAGTACGGCTCCACCTCGGAGCTCGCGGCGACGCTGCTCGAGGAGGGGGACCGCACCCCCGCAGACCTGTTCATCGCGCAGGACGCGGGCGCGCTCGGGGCGGTGCAGTCGGCCGGGCTCTTCGCGCCGCTGGACGAGGCGCTGCTCTCGCGCGTCCCCGCCGCATTCCGCTCGGAGACCGGTCACTGGGTGGCGCTCTCGGGCCGGGCGCGGGTGGTCGTCTACAACACGGAGCGCGTGCGGCCGGCGGACCTGCCGAAGTCGATCCTCGACTTCACGGACGCGCGCTGGAAGGGCCGCATCGGATGGGCACCGACGAACGGGTCGTTCCAGGCGTTTGTGACCGCGCTGCGCGTCGACCGTGGCGAGGACGCCGCGCGCGCGTGGCTGCGCGGGATGAAGGCGAACGGCGTGGTCGACTACCCCAACAACACGGCGATCGTCGAAGCGGTCGGCGCGGGCGAGATCGACGCGGGGTTCGTGAACCACTACTACCTCTACAACTTCCTCAAGGAGCGCGGCGACGGCTTCAAGGCGCGCAACTACTTCACGGCGCCCGGCGACGTCGGCACGCTCGTGAACGTCGCGGGCGCGGGCATCCTGAGGCCTTCGAAGGCGGACGGTGCGAAGCGGCTGCTCGAGTACCTGCTCTCGGAGAGCGCGCAGCGGTACTTCGCCGAGCAGACGTTCGAGTACCCGGTGATCGCGGCGGTGAAGCCGAGCGCGGACCTGCAGCCGCTGGCCGAGATCCGTCCGCCCGCGCTCGAGCTGAGCCGGCTCGAGGATCTGCGGGGGACGCTCAAGCTGCTGCGGGAGAGCGGGGTGCTCCCGTAGCCCCGCCGGCGGGAGATGCGGGGGCCCCGCTACGTGCCCGCGGCCCCGTCGCGGCGCTGCGCCCCGAGCCGCACGAGCACCTGCGCGAAGGTCGCGTACTCCTGGGCGCCGACGACCGCGTAGCGGTCGTCGAAGATGAATGTCGGGATCCCGGTGACGCCGGCCTCGTAGGAGTGCGCGATGCCCTCGTCGACCCGCGCGCGGTACTCGTCCGCGTCCAGCGCCCGCGCGAGGGCGTCGCCGTCGAGGTCCGCGTCGGCGGCCGCGCGCACGAGCACCTCCGCCCGCGAGATGTCTTCGAAGTCCGTGAAATTCGCCTTGAAGAGCGCGCGATGGTATGCGAGCACCTGCTCGGGCGTGCCGTGGTTCGCCGCGAACTCCGCCGCCTGCAGCGCCCGGTGCGAGTTCGGTGTGAAGGTGCGGCCCCGCCGGAACTCGATCCCGCGCTGCTCGCCCATCAGCTCGAGGTGGTTCCTCGGCGTGTCCGCGCTCGTCTGCGGCTTGCGCTGGCGACCCTCGGGTGGGATCGATGGGTCGAGCAGGAACGGCGCCCAGCGCAGCGCGACGTCCCACTCCCGGTAGATGCGCTCGACCTCCACGAGGCCGACGTAGCACCAGGGTCAGATGAAGTCGGAGACGACCGTCAGCGAGAGCTTCGTGACGGGGTCGATGGCGCTCATGTGCGGAGTATACGTGCGCGCTGGCACGTCAGAGGTCGATCGCGAGCGTCGACCAGCCGAAGCCCTGCGCCCCGCCGGGGGCGCCGTTCAGCGGATCGAAGTACTCGCGGAAGCCGTGTCGTTCGATGAGCTCGAGGGTGGCGGCCCGGATCTCGTTCGCCTCGTCGTCGAAGCCGTGCTGGCGCAGGCCATGGACGAGGAACCAGTTCGTGTTCACCCAGGTGCCGCCGCGCCAGATGCGCTCACGCCCGTCGACGCGGCTGTCGGCGCGGAACTCGGGCTCGTGGAGCGCGACCGAGGGGACCGGATAGCGCGGCCAGAAGCGGTCCGGGCGCGTGAGCTGGCCATCAACGAGCTCTTCCGCGACCGCGCGGGGGAGCATGCGCAACATGAGCGGCATCAGCGAGACGATCGTGTGCACGGTGGCCGGCTCCTCGTAGGGGCCGTTCAGGTTCCAGAAGGTGCCCGCGGCGGGGTCGTAGGAGCGCTCGAGGAGCGCGTCTAGGGAGCGCTCCGCCTGGGCGCCCGCCCACGCGGCGTCCTCCGTGTCGCCCGCGGCCTCCGCCAGCCGCGCCAGCGCGGTGAGGCCCGCGATCAGGCAGCTGTTCACGAGCACGTCCTCGACGGCGAACGACCCGGGTGCGTGGAGGATGCGGTGCGCCGACCAGCCGCGGAGCTTGTTGCGCAGGGTGACCAGGCGCATCGCGGCGTTCAGCCGCAGCGCCCCCGGGTTGCGCGTCAGCCCGAGCGCGGCGTCGTACGCCGGGCTGAAGTCGAGGCCCGACTCGGACGGCGCGACGATCGAGACGAGGCCGTCGTCGTCGGCGTCGCGCTCGGCGAGCAGCCAGCGGTGGTAGCGCGTCACGCCGGGCAGGAGGTCGCGCAGGACCTCATCGCCGCCGCCGGCGTCGAAGACGCGCTCGAGCGCCTGCGCGAGCACGGGCGGCTGGATCAGCTCGCTCGTCGCGGGCTTGCCGGCCGCCACCGGGACGAAGGGCGCGCCGACCCAGGCTCGCGACTCGAGCCAGTGCCAGCTGCGGTTCATCGTGTGGCGGCGGTCCCAGAAGACGACGTGCGGGATGAAGCCGTTCGGCCGCTGCCAGGCGAGCAGCGCCCGCAGCTCGTCGGCCGCGCGCTCGACGTCGAAGTGCACCCAGGCGATCGCGTGGAAGCACGAGTCCCAGAACCACTGGAACGGATAGGACGCGACGGCGGGGACGGTGAAGCGGTGGCGGCGGCCGTTCAGCGTCGCCTCGCGGCTGTTCGCCTCGAGCTGCGCGCGGGCGCGCGCCCGGAGCAGCTCTAACGACGGCATCGCCGCGGGCCTTGCGGCGTGCGGGGCGGGTTCGCACGGCGGAGCGCCATCACGGCGGCGGTCACGGCGCTCCGCTACCCCTCGACCTCTTCCTCCTCGGGCGCGTACAGCTCCTCCCACCTGGTCGCGGTGTACTCCCAGAGGAGCTCACGTGGGACGTGCCGCGCGATCCCTCGCGGAGCAGGTAGCTGACCAGCTCGTCGTCGCGGTTCTCGAAGTCGACCCACATCGGGTCGTCGTCGAGCAGCCCGCGGATCTCGCCGATGATGGTCTCCGGGGTGCGCTCGCGTGCCATCGCTGCCTCCACTCACGACCATCCTAACGAGCTCTCGCCTACGTCCTACCTGCGGGGCGTTCCGGGTTCTGTGCGCGGGGAGTCGCGCGTATACTCGGCCGGCTGATCGACCCGGAACCCCCCGCAGCGACAAGGACGCGGAGATGGCGCGCGAGTACGAGAACCTGCTGATCGATCGTGTCGGGACCGACGGGCGCATCGCGCGCGTCACGCTCAACCGTCCCGAGAAGATGAACGCGCTCTCGCAGGAGCTGCTCTTCGAGTTCCGCGACGCGCTCGAGGACCTCGAGGCGGACGACAGTGCGCGCGTGCTCGTCGTGCGCGGCGCGGGCCGCACGTTCAGCGCGGGCTACGACCTCACGCCCGCACAGCGAACCGGCGCCGACGCCATCGTGCGCGCGTTCCGGATGAGCGACGAAAAGGGGCGCCGCCTCTGGCAGGGCGTGCGCGCGGGCATGCAGCGCATCACGAACATCCACATGTACTTCTGGAACCTGCAGAAGATCACGATCGCGCAGGTTCACGGCTACGCGATCGCAGGAGGTTGCGAGCTGTCGATGATGGCGGACCTCGTGACGTGCGCGAACGACGCGCGCTTCGGTCACCCGGGGCTGCGCTTCGCCGGGACGCGCACGTCGATGATCCTGCCGCTGCTGATCGGGATGCGGAAGGCGAAGGAACTCTTCTACACGGGCGACAACATCACCGGTGAGGAGGCCGCGCGCATCGGCATGGCGAACTTCTCCTGCCCGGTGGAGCAGCTCGAGGAGCGCACGCTCGCGCTCGCGGAGCGGATCGCGATCTTGCCCGCGGACCACCTCGCGATGCTCAAGATCCACATGAACCGCTTCCACGAGAACATGGGGATCTACTCGTCGGTGCACGCGAGCACGGACCTCGACGCCGCGGGGACCTTCACGTCGCAGTCGTACACGTGGTCGGACAAGATGCGCGAGGGCGGCCTCAAGGACGCGCTGGCCTGGCGCGACGGGCCGTACGCGGACTACCGCTCCGCGGTGAGCCGCTAGCGAGGGCCAGGTGACCCCGTCGAAGGAGGGGCGCATGACCGCGGAGGCGACGAGCACCGGAACGGAGCAGCTGCTCGCCGAGCGCGACGGGTACGTGCTCGTGCTCACGCTCAACCGTCCTGACCGGCTCAACGCGATCAGCGGGCCGATGCTGCGGGCGCTCTCCGAGCAGCTCGTGGCGGCGAACCGCGACCCCGGGGTGCGCGTCGTCCTGCTCACCGGCGCCGGCCGCGGGTTCTGCTCGGGGCTCGACCTCGTCGACCAGCAGCGTGCGTCCTCGGGCGGCGAGGCGGCGGCGCGCCGGGCGTGGCAGCCGTTCGACCTGCGCGACGCGCCGCCGGTGGTGCTGCACCGCATGGACAAGCCCGTGATCTGCGCGCTGAACGGCGCCGCCGCGGGCTACGGCATGGACCTCGCGCTGCTGTGCGACATCCGCATCGCCGGCGAGAGCGCGAAGATCGCGCCGGTGATGGTGAAACGCGGCGTGCTGCCGGAGTCCGGCGGGAACTGGCTGCTGCCCCGGCTCGTCGGGTGGGGGCGCGCCTCCGAGATCCTCTTCCGCGGGCGCGTGCTCGGTGCGCAGGAGTGCCTCGGGCTCGGGCTCGTGAACCGCGTCGTCCCCGACGAGGCGCTGATGATGACGGCGCTCGAATGGGCGCACGAGATCGCGGAGAACGCGCCGCTCGCGGTGCAGGCGACGAAGCGGATGATGCGGCTCGGGCTCGAGGAGACGTTCGAGACCACGGTCGACCATCTCGCGGTCTACCTGAGCCCGCTCTTCGCCAGCGACGACTTCAAGGAGGGCGTGCGCGCCTTCCTGGAGCGGCGCGACCCGCGCTTCGAGGGGCGCTAGCGGCCCCGCGGCAGCGGGCGTGGCGGCGCGCCGGCCGGTCGGCGCGGAGCCCGGATGGCCTGCGCGTGGTGCACCGCGGCCCGCGCGGGCGGGAGCGCCTAGAGCGAGCGGTAGAGCGCCTGCACGATCCGCTGGCCCCGCGGGTCCATCCCGCCCGTCGGCGGGCGCGTCTCGCCCGGCTGCGGCGAGAGCATCTGGTTCATCGCGTAGCCGAAGCCAAGCCGACGCTCGGGGTCCGCGAAGCCCTGCGAGCCGCCCGCGCCCGCGTGGCCGAACGTCCCCGCCGGGCGTGCGTCGCCGAACTCCGCGAACGGCAGCATGAACCCCAGCGTGCGGTGCGTCGGCACGCTGAGCGTCGCATCCACGCCGTTTGCGCGCTCCACCCGCGCTTGCTCGATCGCCGCGGCGCTCAACAGGCGCACGCCATCGACCCCGCCACCGCAGGCGAGCGCACCGTAGATCCGTGCGAGCGCGCGCGCGTTCGTGTGCCCGTTGCCCGACGGGAGCTCGGCGGCCCGCACCGCGCGGCCGTTCCAGTCGACCGCGCTGATCGCAGCCGTGATCCCCGCCGCGGGCGGCGTGCGCGCGTCGTTGATCACCTCCGCGACGCGATGATCCTCCTCCGGACCGAAGCCGATCAGGAACTCCACGCCGAGCGGGGACGCGATCTCCTCGCGCACGAACGCGCCGACACTCCGGCCGTCGACGCGGCGGATCACCTCCCCGACGAGGTGCCCGAAGGTGCCCGTGTGGTAGCCCTGCTTCGTCCCCGGCTCCCACCGCGGCGCCTGGCGCGCGAGCTGGGCGACGACCGTCTCCCAGTCGCGCGCCTGCTCGGAGCTGAGGTCCCCCTCGAGCACGTTGAGCCCCGCCTCGTGCGTGAGCAGGTAGCTCACCGGCATGCGCTGCTTGCCGGCCTGCGCGAACTCGGGCCAGTAGCGCGCGACCGGCGCCTCGAAGTCGAGCCGCCCACGGTCCGCGAGCATGTGCGCCGCCAGCGCGACCATCCCCTTCGTCGTCGAGAAGACGTTGACGATCGTGTCGCGGCCCCACGGCCGCGTGCGCGCGGCGTCGGCCCAGCCAGCCCAGAGGTCGACGACGAGTGCGCCGTCCAGGCAGACCGCGACCGACGCTCCCACGTCGCCGTGCTCCGTGAAGTTGCGCTCGAACGCCTCGCGCACCGCCGCGAACGCCGCGTCGCACCGCCCGTGGATCTCGATCGACGTCGGTGCCGCCACCGGCTCCTCCTCGTGCGGCCCGCCTGCGGCGGGCCCGGATACAGTGGCGAGGGCGGCCGGCCGGCCGCCCTCGTGTCGTGTGCTGCGACGAAGTGTCGTCGCTACGCCTCCTACTCGAACATGATCACGCTGCGCGCGACCTCGCCGTCCTTCATCGCGCGAAAGCGGTCGTTGATGTCCTCCAGCGGTGTGCGCTTCGTGATCATCTCGTCGAGCCGGAGTCGGCCCTGACGGTAGAGCTCGATGTAGCGCGGCATGTCGATCTTGAAGCGGTTCGAGCCCATCGAGCTCCCCTGCAGCTTCTTCTCGCTGAGGAGCGCGCTGCCGGGGATCTCGACCTTCTCGCCCACCGGGATCATCCCGATGATCGTCGCGGTGCCGCCCGGGCGGATCGCCTCGAAGCACTGCTCCGCGACCGTCTTCAGCCCGATCGCCTCGAACGTGTAGTCCGCGCCGCCGCCGGTCATTTCGCGGATCTTCTCGACCGGGTCCTGCAGGGAGGCGTCGACCGTGTCGGTCGCGCCGAGGTCGCGGGCGGTGGCGAGCTTGTGCTCGACCATGTCGACCGCGATGATCTTCCGCGCGCCGGCGATGCGGGCGCCCTGGATCGCCGCGAGGCCGACGCCGCCGGCCCCGAACACCGCCACCGTCGACCCCGGCTGCACCTTCGCGGTGTTGAGCGCCGCGCCCACCCCGGTCGTCACCCCGCACCCGATGAGCGCCGCCTGAGCGAACGGCATGTCGTCGTCCATCTTCACGACGCCGTTCTCGTGCAGCAGCATCCGCTCGGCGTAGGAGCCGATGTTCGCGAACTGCGTGAGGCCCTCGCCCGCCTTGCTCAGCCGCGGCGTCTGGTTCGCGCCGCGTGTGGGGCGGTTGCGACAGAGCCACGTCTCGCCGCTCAGGCAGCGCTCACAGTGCCCGCAGAACACCGAGAGACAGGCGATCACGTGCTCGCCCTTCTTGAACTCGGTCACGCCCGCGCCGACCTGTTCCACGATCCCCGCGGCCTCGTGGCCGAGCACCGCCGGCGTGCGCATCGGGTAGAGGCCCTCGACGAAGTGCAGGTCGCTGTGGCAGACACCGCTGGCCACCGTCCGTACGAGGACCTCGTGCTCACCCGGGTCGTCGATCTCGATCTGCTCGATGGTGAGCGGCTGCTTGACCTGGTGGAAGACGGCGGCCTTCATCGCGGGGCACCCCTCTCGCGCGCGTGGGAAGGTTGGCGCCGCGATTGTAGGTGGGGCGTCCAGCGACCCCGTGCTGCCCACGAATCACGACATAATACAAGGACGCCCTGGCGAGTACCTCTCGGGGGTATCGCGAGGTCGCGCTAGCGGGGAGGCGTTCTCGGCCGGCCCGCGCCGATCTGGGGGGCGTGCGGTCGATTCGTATGCGCTCCTCGCGCGCGAGCCGCGGAGGGCGCGCCGCGTTGCCTGCTCATGGCGTATCCTGTCGGTGATGACGTCCGCGCCCCCGGAGATGCCCGTCGTCGACGGCTCTGAGGTTGCCTCCATTGCCTGCGCGCTGGAGGCGGCTGGCTCGTTTGCGCTCGATCTCGAGTTCATGACGGACGGCCGCTACGTGGCAGAGCTCTCGCTCGTGCAGGTGTCGTGGGGGGACCCCGAGGCGCCGGGGGTTGCCGCCATCGACCCCTTGCGGGTGGATCCGCGACCCGTGCTCGAGGTGGTCGGTTCGCCGGCGGTCGAGACGATCCTGCACTCGGCACAGGCGGACCTCGCCCTGCTCGGGCAGCAGTTCGGGATCCGGGCGCGGCAGGTCTACGACACGCAGATCGGCGCGGCGTTCCTCGGGATGGGCGACCAGGTGGGGTACGGCGCGCTCGTCGGGCGCGTGTGCGGCGTACGCATCGACAAGGGCGCGCAGTTCACCGAGTGGTCGCGCCGCCCGCTCTCCGACGAACAGCTCTCCTATGCGCTCGACGACGTGCGGTACCTGCCGCGCATGTGGCGCGCGCTGCGCGCCGACCTCGAGGCTGCGGGGCGGCTCGGCTGGGTCGCCGAGGAGTCCGACCGCCTCGCCGAGGCGTGGGCCGAGCGCTTGCCGCCCGACCAGATGTACCGCCGCGTGCGCGGCTGGAACGGGCTGCGCCGTCGCTCGCAGGGCGCGCTGCGCGCGCTGGCGGCCTGGCGCGAGCGCGAGGCGCTCCGCGCGAACCGGCCGCCCTCCTGGATCTTGAACGACCGCACGATGCTCGAGCTCTGCCGGCGTCCACCCGAGGACGAGCCGACGATGCGCGAGGTGCGCGGGCTCGGCGACGGGACGCTCCAGCGCTACGGGAACGCGATCCTCGCGGCGGTCCGCGAGGGGCTGGACGATCCGCCGCCCGCGGAGCCGAAGCGGCCACCGGTCCCCCCGCAGGGCCGCGCGTGGCCCGCGATCCTCAGCGGCATCGTGCAGGCGGGCTGTCGCGGGGCGAACATCGCTGCGCGCTTCGTCGCGACCCGCAGCGACATCGACGCGCTCGTCGCGTGGTGGCTCACCGGCGACCGCGCCGAGGAGCCGGACCTCCCGTTGCTCGGCGGATGGCGCCGCGAGCTCGCCGGCGAAGCGATGCTCGACTGGCTGCGCGGCGAGACCACGATCGCCGTGGACGCGGAGAGCGAAGCGGGCGTGTGCATCGTGCGAGCGGACCGGCGCGCACCGGCGGCGACCCCGATCGCGGTCACGCCGCCCCACGCGCCCTCGCGTAGCGACGGCGCTGCAGCGCCGTCGCGCGACGACGGAGTTGCCGCGTCCACGATCGCCGTGCCGACCGCGCCCGCGCTGGTGCCCACCCTCGTCGCCGTCGAGCAGAGCGTCGCGGGCTAGCCCCTCATCGCCTGATCGCCCGCGGGAACGGCCTCGCCGGCGAGCACGCCGGTGCAGCGCTCGCCGTCTACCGCGAGCGCCCCGTTCACGATCGCGTACGAGAGCCCCGCGGGCGGCGCCTTCGGATCCTCGAAGGTCGCGAGGTCGACGAAGCGCTCGGGATCGAAGACGACGATGTCGGCAGCGGCGCCCGGCGCGATCACCCCGCGGTCGCGCAGCCCGAAGCGCCGCGCGGGGAGCGAGGTCACGCGTTCGACGAGCGTCTCGAGCGCCACGCCGTAGCGGCGCCGCAGCCTGCCGAGCACGCGCGGGAAGCAGCCGTAGGCGCGGGGATGCGGGAGCGAGCCGTGCGGGATCGCGTCGCTCCCCACCATGTAGTCATCGCGCGCGAGCAGCCGCATCACGTCCTCGTCGAGCCGGCGCCAGGTGGCGACGCTGTCCGTGGGGATGTAGCGGAAGCCGCACGCGAGCGACTCCTCGCGCATCACGTCGCAGACCATCTCCTCCACCGAGACGCCGCGGCGGGCGGCCGCGTCCGCGAACGAGAGCCCCTCGAGCTCGCGGTTCGCCTCGGATGCGAGGTGCGTCCAGCAGGCGGTCGCGAGCGCGCCGGGGAAGAGCGTACGCAGCCCCTCGACCGCCGTGGCGCGCCCCTCCGCCGACGCGAGGCGCGCGAGCAGCGCCTGCGGGCCCCCGTCGTGGAGCGCGCCGGGGAGGAAGTATCCCGGCACCGTGGAGCCGACGGGATACGGGTAACACTCGAGCGTCACGTCCACGCCCGCCGCCTTCGCCGCGTCGATCGGCGCCATCAGCGCGTCGACCCCGCCCGCCGTCCCGGGCGCCGTCTTGAAGTGCGAGACGTGCACCTTCACGCCGCTGCGACGGCCGATCTCAAGCGCCTCTGCGACGCCGCCGCCCGCGGCGGCGCGATCCACGTTGTGGTTGCGCACGTGCACGACGAAGACGCCGCCGTGGTCGGCGACGACCCGGCACAGTTCCACGAGCTCCTCCGTGTCGCTGTACGACTGCGGGTAGTACGACAGGCCGGTCGAGAGACCCACCGCGCCCTGCTCCAGCCCGTCGCGCAGCAGCGACTGCGCGCGCGCGAGCAGGTCGCCGCGCAGCGGCACGTCGCGGAAGCCGGCGGCCTCCAGCCGCAGCGCGCCGTGCGGGACAAGTACAGCCACGTTGCAGACCGCGCGACGGTGGTAGTGCGAGCGCAGCGCCGCGATCGACGACATGTCCAGGTCGAGCGGGGGGAAGCCGAGGATGCCCGAGAGATACATGCGGTAGGCGCGGTAGTTCGCGGGCGAGAGCGGTGCGAAGCCCATCCCGTCTTGCGTGATGATCTCGGTGGTGATGCCCTGGCGGATGCCGTTCTCGTGCTGAGGGTCGAGCAGGAGCGCGCCGTCGGAGTGCGCGTGCGTGTCGATGAACCCGGGCGTGACGGCCAGCCCGGCGGCCTCGATCACGCGCGCGGCGCCCGCCCCGGAGAGGTCTCCTACGGCCTCGACGCGGCCGCCGCGCACGCCGACGTCCGCCGTCGCGCCGGGCGATCCCGTGCCGTCGACGACGAGCCCGCGGCGGACGATCAGGTCGAGGTCGGGCATGGGGCGCTCCTCCCGACCGCGCAGCATAGCCGCTGGCGGCGCGCCGGCCGCCGCGGCGGCGCGGGCGCCTAGACTCGACGGGCGCACGGAGGAGGTGAGGGTTGAGCGGGACGCGGGAGCCGTACGACATCGTGATCGTGGGCGCGGGGTCGGCCGGCTCCGTGATCGCGGCGCGCGCCTCCGAGGACCCGAACCGCTCGGTGCTGCTGATCGAGGCAGGCCCCGACTACCCGCTGCTCGCGCGCACGCCCGACGACCTCGTGAACGCGCACCACAACTCCACCGAGGATCACGACTGGCACTTCGCGTACCAGCCGACCGCGCGCGCTCGCGCCGGTCCGTTCCCGCGCGGGCGGGTCACCGGCGGCTCGAGCGCGGTGAACACGACGATCGCGCTGCGCGGCGTGCCTGAGGATTACGACGGCTGGGCCGCCGAGGGCAACGCCGAGTGGGCGTGGGAGCGCGTGCTGCCGGCGTTCCGGCGGCTTGAGCGCGACCTCGAGTTCGGGGACGCGCCGTACCACGGCGACGCGGGTCCGATCACGATCCGCCGCTACCCGTGGGAGGAGCTCACGATCTCGCATCAGGCGTTCCTCGAGGCTGCGCGCGCGCTCGGCTACCCGGACTGCGCCGACGCGAACGACCCGGACGGCTGGGGCGCCGGCCCGCACCCGATGAACAAACTCGGGCGCACGCGCATCTCGACCGCGGTCGGCTACCTCGCGCCGGCGCGGATCCGTCCGAACCTCGAGATCCGCGGTGACACGCACACTCGGCGCTTCATCGTCGAGGGCGGGCGCGTCCGCGCGGTGGAGGTGGAGACCGCGGGCGCGGTGCGCCGCGTCGAGGGCCGGCTCTTCGTCTGCTCGGCGGGGGCCATCCAGACGCCGGCGATCCTGATGCGCTCCGGGCTCGGTCCGCGCGCGGAGCTCGAGCGGCACGGCATCGAGGTGGTGCGCGACGTGCCCGGGGTCGGCGCGAACCTCTGCGACCACCCGGCGATCTCGGTGGTCTGCGCGGCGAAGGACGCCGCGATCGCCGACGCAGGGCTCCCGCTCATCCAGACGATCCTGCGGTACACGGCGCCGGGGAGCGAGCATCGCAACGACCTGCAGGTCGAGCTGCTCTCGTGGTCGGCGCGGCGCAGCGACAGCGGGACGTTCGCGATCGCCGCGGTGCTCGAGCAGTCGTACGGGCGGGGCTTCGTGCGCCTCGCGTCCGCCGATCCGCACGCGCAGCCCTCGATCGAGCAGCACTTCTGCGAGGACGACCGCGATACGCGCCGTCTCGTCGCGTGCTTCAAGGATGCGCTCGCCTTCGCACACACGCGCCCGCTGTCCGACCTCGTGGAGCGGTTCGTCTTCCCCGACCCCGACCGCGGCGCGCTCGGCGACGACGACATCGCGCGGCTGTGCCGGCGCCTCGCGGGGAGCGGGTACCACCCGTGCGGCACCGCGAAGATGGGGCCGACCGGCGACGCCAGCGCCGTCGTGGACCAGGGCGGCCGCGTGCGCGCGGTGGAGGGGCTCGTCGTCGCCGACGCGTCGATCATGCCGAGCGTGCCGCGGGCGAACACGAACCTCACCTCGATCATGATCGGCGAGATGGTCGGCGAATGGGTGCGAACGCGATCGGCGACGTACGGGCTCTGAGCGGAGTCGGGGGCGCCGGGGATTGATCAGAGCCCGCGATGCCCGCTCGCGGGCGATCGTCGTACGATCGGCTGAAGCAGCATCGCGACGCGCTCTGGGGGCCGGCTCGTGCGTATCTCCGAGTTGAGCCGACGATCGGGCGTCCCGATCTCGTCGATCAAATACTTCATCCGCGAGCAGCTGATGCCCGCAGGGGCGCGGCGTGGTCCGAACCAGGCCGAGTACCACGACGCGCACCTCGAGCGCCTCGACCTGATCCGCGCGCTCCGCGAGGTCGGCGGGCTGAGCATCGAGGCGACGCGGCTGGTGCTCTCGGCGATCGGCGGACCGGAGCGCGTCACGCACCCGGTCGACCTCGCCTTCGACGCGATCTACACGCGCGAACCCCGCGCCGGCGACGAGGAGGAGTACGCGCGCTCGACCGCCGAGGTCCACGCGTTTCTCTCCGCGCTGCCGTGGACCGTCGAGGACGAGGTGCTGGTGTACGAACGCGAGCTCGTCGACGCGCTCGTGAAGATCCGCCGGTTCGCGTGGGCGGACTACCCGGCCGAGGCGCTTGCGCCGTACGCCCGCGCTGCGTGGGAGATCGCGGAGTTCGAGTTCGACGAGATCCCGGGCGGGATCGACACCGAGGCGCTCGCGGCCGGTCGCGCCGATGCCGTGAAGTCGGCGGTGCTCGGGACGGTGCTGTTCGAGCCGATCCTGCTGGCGCTGCGACGACAGGCGCACCGCGCGCGGCTGCTCCGCATGCTGCGCGGTCTGCCGCTCCCGCCCGCGCACTGAGCGCGGGGCCGGGGGGGAGCGCGCGGGCCGCTCAGCGGCCCTGGTAGCGCGCCTCTCGCTTCTCGGCGAACGCGCGCGGCCCCTCCGAAGCGTCCTCGGTCTGCCCGATGATCCAGCGCAGCGAGCCGCCGAAGCGCATCGCCTGCGCGAGCGTCATGTCGTCCGAGGCGTGGGCCAGCTCACGCACGGCCCGCACCGCGAGCGGCGCATGGCCAGCGATGCGCCGCGCGATCTGCATCGCGGCCGGCAGTAGCTGGTCGCGCGGCACGACCCGGCTCACGAGCCCGACGCGCAGCGCGGCCGCCGCGTCGATCGGGTCGCCGGTGAGGATCATCTCCATCGCGGCGGCCTGCGGGATGAGGCGCGGCAGGCGCTGCGGTCCACCGGCGCCGGGGAAGAATCCGCGCGTGATCTCGGGGAGCCCGAAGCGCGCGTCCTCGGCGGCGATGCGCACGTCGCAGGTGAGGGCGAGCTCGAGCCCACCGGCGAGGCAGTGACCGCCGATCGCGGCGACCATGGGTTTGCGCGTGTCGAAGGTCGAGAACGCCTCGCCCGCGTCGGTAGCGAAGAACGAGGCGGGCGTGTTGCCGCCCGGGCCGCCGCCGCCGGCCGCGCGCTCCTTGAGGTCGGCACCGGCGCTGAACGCTCGCCCCTCGCCGGTGAGCACGCCGACGCGGATCGCATCATCGTGACGCACCGTCTGCAGGGCCTCGATCAGCGCGCCGCTCAGCTCCCGGTTGAGCGCGTTGAGCGCCTCCGGGCGGTTGAGCGTGATCAGCGCTACCCCGTCCGTGACCTCGAAGCGCACCGTCTCGCTCGGCATGACGCCCTCCCTCGCTCCGCACCCGACGGCAGCCCGCGCGCGCGTCCCCGCGAGCGCGGCGGCCGGGGCTACCGGAAGTGCGGCATCACCTTCTCGGCGAAGAGCCGCGCCGGCTCGCGCGTGTCGCGCCCGAAAAACTCGATCATGAACATCGTGCAGCCGAGATCGACGTGCTTCTCGATCTGCATGCAGACGCGCTCCGGCGTGCCGGTGAGCGCGAGGGGGCCTGTCGGGTCGCCCATGTGGCCGCCGAAGATCCTCTTCGCGGTCTCGGTCATCGGGCCCGCCGTCGCCTCATCCGGCGCGAGCGTCACGAGGCACTGCTGCGAGATCGTGATCTCGTCCGGGTCGCGCCCCACGGTGCGGCAGTGCTCGCGCAGCACGCCGACCTTGTGCGCGAGGTTCTCCTGGTGGCCGGCGAGGTTGTTCCAGATGTCCGCCTCGCGTGCGGCGATCTTCATCGTCACCTGCTCGCCGGCGCCCCCGATCAGCACGGGCGGCACGCGCGCGGGCTTCGGCAGCGTCACGACGTGCTCCGCACGCACGTACTTGCCCTCGAACGTGACCGGCTCGTCCTCCGTCCACATCCGCTTCAACAGCCTCACGGTCTCGCGGAGCTGGCCGAGGCGCTCCCCCGTCGAGAGGAAGGGCATCCCGAAGTCCGTGAACTCGCGGGCCATCCAGCCGGCGCCCAGCCCCGGGATGACGCGGCCGCCCGCGATGTGATCGACGGTTGCGATCACCTTGCCGAGGTGCGCCGGGTTGCGCATGCCGGCGGGCGTGACGAGCGTGCCGATCTCGACGCGCTCGGTCACGGCCGCGAGCGCGGCGATCATCGACCACGCCTCGAGCATCGGGATCGCGGGCGACTGCGGCCCGTAGAGGTGGTCGTTGACCCACAGCGAGTCGAAACCGAGCGACTCGAACTCGGTCGCGGCGGAGCGGCTCTCCTCCCACGTCCGCTTGATCTGCGGGACCGACACCCCGAAATGGACCTTCGCCATCGTCGCGCCTCCTGCCGCTGCTCGCGTCCGCCGCAGCCTACCGGCTCGCCGGGGGTCCCGCCACGGCGTGCCTCCCTGGTTGAGCCTGCTGGCAGCTCAGTCGTCGGCGACCGTGATCGACTCGGTGGGGCAGAGGTCGGCGGCCTCCTCGAGCGCCTCGCGCATCGACTCCGGAAAGCGAGGCTCGGTGGGCTCCGGGTGATCGTCCTCGCGCTTCCGGAACGCCTCCGGGTGGAGGTAGTAGCACTGGCCGGTCTTCATGCAGGCGCGGTAGTTGATCTCGATCCTCGGCACGGAAGCACACCTCCCTCGCGCTGGCGCGCGGTCCCCACGCGCGGTGGTAGGATGCCGCGGCCCCGGCCGCCATCAGGATAGGCGGCGTCGCCCGCGGAGGTGGTCACGCTGAGCGAGCCCTCGGGCCGCGTCCCTGAGATCGCCGAGCACGAGCTGTTCGCTCCGTCGTTCTTCGACGACCCGTACCCGACCTACGCCGCGCTGCGCGAGCACGGCCCCCTCGTGCGGCTGGCCGGGACGCGCTCGTACCTCGTGATCGGCTTCGACGAGGCGTACCACGTCCTCCGCCACCACGAGCGCTACTCCTCAGCGGGCGAGCGCGTGATCGCCGGCGAGCGCGGCGACGCGGCCGCGCCGGACCGCGTTCGGCTCGTGCTGATCACCGACGATCCGCCGCGGCACACGCGCTTCCGCGGGCTCGTCAACCGCGCCTTCACACCGCGGCGCGTGCGCGACCTGGAGCCGTTCATCCGCGGCGTGGTCGAGCGGCTCGTCGACGCGTTCCCGCGCGGGGGCGCCGACGTCGACGTCGTCGGCGCGCTCACGGTGCCGCTCCCGGTCACGGTGATCGCGACGCTGCTCGGGATCCCGCCCGCGGAGGGTGACCGCTTCAAGCGATGGTCGAACGCGTTGATCGCGGCGCAACAGGGCGCCGCGCGCCGTGCAGAGCTGATGGCGATGGGGCTCTACCTGATGGGGGCCGTCGTGCAACGTCGCGCGGAGCCGGCCGAGGACCTGCTCACCGCGCTCGCGGAGGCGGAGATCGACGGGGAGCGGCTGCAGGACTGGGAGATCACGGGGTTCGCGGTGCTGCTGCTCGTCGCCGGGAACGAGACAACGACGAACCTGATCGGCAACATGCTCAACGTGCTCGCGGGCCGGCCGGCGCTCTGGGAGCGGCTGCGTGCCGACCGCTCGCTCGTCGAGCCGTTCATCGAGGAGACGCTGCGCTACGACAGCCCGGTGCAGACGCTGCCGCGGATCGCGCTCGTTGAGGAGACGCTGGGGGGCGTCACGGTGTCGCCGGGGACGCAGCTCCACGTCTGCTACGGGGCGGCGAACCGGGACCCGCGCACCTTCCCCGAGCCGGACGAGTTCCGGCTCGACCGTGAGCTCTCCCGCCACCTCGCGTTCGGTAGCGGCATCCACTACTGCCTCGGGGCGCCGCTCGCGCGGGCGGAGGCGCGCATCGCGCTGGAGGCGCTCCTGGACCGCGTTACGGGCGTCTCGCGGGGCGCAGCGCCTGCGGAGCGCCAGCGGGCGTCGCATATCGTGCGCGGCTTCCAGCACCTGCCGCTGTCGTTCCGGGTGTAAACTCCGCGCCGATCGGGCTGGAACGGGCGCGAAGGGCCGGGCGTCTGTTCTAGCCCATCGCTATGCCCCGGCGGCGCCGGCCCGGCGTGCCCGGCCCGGCCGGCGGCGTACCCGTCCCTCGCCGAGGGCTAGCAGGGTGTTGGAGAACGAAGCGTGCAAGCGAGGAGAGCTTGCCCTGTTCCAGTCGTCTGCTCGGTGTTGAGCGAGCGCCGGAGCGTGCGGATCAGCCGGCGGAGGGCGCACTACGCCGCGCGCGCGGCATCGAGCTTCGTCAGGCGAACGAGGTTGTAGGCTGCGGCGGTGAGCTCGAACCACCAGCGGTTGCGGGCGAGGCCGACGTAGCGCAGCTTGCGTCCTGGGCGACCGGCGCTTTCAGCACCCTGCTAGTCGAGGTGCAGGAGCGCCGGCTCCGCCAGGTACGCGGCGAGCGCCGTCACGAAGATCGCCAGCCCGCAGAACACGAGGTAGCGGTCCGCGCCGACCACCTCCGCCGCCGCGCCCGCGAGCAGGGAGCCGAGCGGGATCACCCCGGCGATCGCGAGCGACGAGATGCTCATCACGCGCCCCATCAAGTGATCCGGCGTGTTGCTCTGCAGCAGCGTCTGGTTGAGGTTGATGAACGCGCCGCCCCCGAGGCCCCACGCGAACATGAAGAACGCGAGCAGCGTGTACCACGGCGCGAGGCCCATCCCGATCAGCACGATCGGTGCGAAAATGATCATGTTCAGCGTGAAGATCTGCCCCTTGCGCTCGAGCCGCCGCAGCGAGCCGATGGCGGCCGACATCAGGAACATCCCGGCGCCGGTGACCGCGAACAGCATGCTCGCGGAGAACGCCCCCTCGCCGAGCTTCACGCGGGCGATATCCGGGACGAGCACGAAGACGGGCCCGAGCATGAAGAGCCCGGAGATGACCATGATCGCCATGAGCGCGCGCAGCGCCGGGTTGCCGAAGACGAAGCGCAGACCCTCGAGCACCTGCGGGAGCATCGCTCGGGGTGCGCCCGCTCGTGCGGAGACCATCGGGACGCGGACGGCGAACATCGCGAGCGAGGTGAGCGCGTAGAGCATGGCCTGCAGCGCGAACGCGGCGCCGAACCCCCAGAGCGCGATCGCGGCGCCGCCCACGCTCGCGCCGACGATCTGCGCGAGGTTCTGGCCCATCGTGCGGAGCACGATGCCGTTCATGAGCAACTCGCGCGGAACGATCGCCGAGATGATCGCGGTGAGCGCCGGCTGCAGGACCGCGCCCGCGGCGCCGAGGGCGAGCGCCGAGAGGAGCGCGAGCGGGATGTTGATCACGCCGACCCAGACGGAGCCGGCGGTCGCGATCGCGCCCGCGGCCGCCACGAGCGATACGAGCGCGACGAGCCGCCCGCGGTTCATGCGGTCCGCCCAGACCCCCGCCGGTAACGTGATAAAGAACGCGGGGATGCCGAGCGCGAACCCGACGACGCCGGCGAGCCCGGCGCGCCCCGAGATTTCGAGGACGAGCCATATGAAGACGAAGCGCTGTGCGCCGAAGACCGTGAAGTAGGCGAGCGTGCCGAGCCAGTAGAACGGGAAGTCGCGCAGGGCGAAGGTGGCGAGGAGTGGCATCGCGGCCAGGCGCGCCCGGATCCCCGGCCGCGCGCCCACCCCGGCCCGACCACGGGCGGCGGCGACCCCCTCCGGGGGCGGCGGTGAGTCGGCCATGCGCACCCCCCACGGCCACCGCGCGGCCCGTCGCGGGGTCGCGCGTTCGGCGGATGCTACCGTACGCCGGCCGCGGGACGCCCACGCGAGACGCGCGGGACCCGGACGAGACCGCGCGGAGGGGGCGGGATGCGCGAGTTCACGGGACGGGTGGCGGTCGTCACCGGGGCCGCGAGCGGCATCGGGCGCGGGCTCGCCGAGCGCTTCGCCGCCGAGGGCATGAAGGTCGTGCTCGCGGACGTCGAGGAGGCCGCCCTGGAGGCGGCCGTGCGCGACCTCCGGCAGCGCGAGCACGACGTCATCGGCGTGCGGGCGGACGTCTCCGCGCAGGCCGCGGTCGAGGAGCTGCGCGACCGTGCCTACGAGGCGTACGGCGCGGTGCACGTCCTCTGCAACAACGCCGGCGTCGCCGGAGGGGGCGGGGCCGCCTGGGAGTCGACGCCGAACGACTGGGCGTGGGTGCTCGGGGTCAACCTGTGGGGCGTGATCCACGGCGTGCGCGCCTTCGTGCCGCGCATGCTCGCGCAGGGTGAGCCGGGCTGGGTCGTGAACACGGCCTCGATGCTCGGGCTCGTCTCGGGGGGCGGTGGGGGGCCGTACGGCGTCTCGAAGCACGCCGTCGTGCGGCTCACCGAGGGCCTCTACTACGACCTGCGTTCGCGCGACGCGCAGATCGGCTGCTCGGTGCTCTGCCCGGGGATGATCGCGACGAACATCATCGAGGCGGAGCGCAACCGCCCCGCCGCGCTCGCCGATCCGGCCGCGGACGACGCCTCGGCTCGCGAGCGCGCGCGCATGCGCACCGAGACCGCACAGCGGTTCAGGGCCTTCGGCATGCCGCCCGACGAGGTCGCCGAGATCGTGCTCGACGCGATCCGCGAGGAGCGCTTCTACATCCTTACCCACCCCGAGGGGATCAAGGACCGCGTGCGCTCGCGCATGGAGGACATCCTCCTCGACCGCGCGCCGTCCCCGCCGCCCGCGCCGGGACAGGGGGTCAGCGTCGCCGGGTCGCGCCGCGCTCAGCCCTCGTAGACCGCGCGCCCTTCGACGAAGGTCATCGACACCGGCAGGTCGCGGAGCTCGCGCACCGGGACGCGGCGCACGTCCTCGGAGAGGACCACGAGGTCGGCGAGCTTGCCCGGCTCGATGCTGCCCTTGATCGCCTCCTCGTACGACGCGTACGCCCCGTTGAGCGTGTGCATCCGGATCGCGGTGTCGAGGTCGACGCGCTCGTCCGGCCCGCACACGTCGCCGCCCAGCGTCGCGCGCGTCTGCGCCTGCTCGATGCCGAAGAGCGGGCGGTAGTCGGTGACCGGCGCGTCGGAGGATCCGGCGACCGTGAGGCCGGCGGCGGTGAGCGACTTCGCCGCGAACATCACGTCGGCGCGGTGGCGGCCGTAGTTGCGGAGGTAGCCGTCGCCGAACTCCCAGAAGAACGCGGGTTGCATCGCGGGAACGATCTGCTGCTGTGCGAGGCGTCGCTGCAGGTCGGGCGGCGTGATCCCGCAGTGCTCGATGCGGTGGCGGAGGCCGGTGCGCGGCGCCTCCGCCTGCGCGCGCGCCATCGCGTCGAGCGTCTGCTCGATCGCGCGATCGCCGACCGCGTGTACGGTGCACTGCCAGCCCGCGCGGTGCGCGCGCCCGATCAGCAAGTCGAGATCGGGTTGCCTCCAGTAGGCGATCCCGGAGTCGTCCGGGTCGGAGGTGTAGGGCTCGCGGGTGGCGGCGGTCGGGCCGGAGCTCGAGCCGTCCGTGATCACCTTGAACGCGCCGATGCGCAGGCGCGCATCGCCGAAGCGGGAGCGGAAGCCGCTGTTCAGGATCGGGACGTGCGGGTGGTCGAGCGCGTTGACCGTGACGAAGGCGTAGATGCGCACCTGCAGCTCGTCGCGCTGCACGAGGTCGGTCGCAATGTGGACCGGCACGCCCGCCATCCCGCCGGCGTCGTGGATGCTCGTGCCGCCGGCCGCCAGGTAGCGGCGGTTCGCGGCGACGAGGTAGCGCGCGACCTCCTCGCTGGTCGGCTGGGCCCCGGCCTGCAGCGGCCCGTTCGCGCGCTCGTACGCGACGCCGAGCAGGCGGCCGCCGGGGTCGCGGTCGTAGCGGCCGGCGTCGGGGTCGGGGGCCGTCTCCGCGAGCCCGGCGAGCTCGCGCGCCTTCGAGTTGAAGGCGACGATGTGCCCGCACGTGCGCACAAAGAGCACGGGGTGGTTCGGCGAGACGGGGTCGAAGTCGAGCCGGTTGGGGTGGCGCTGCTCGATGAGCTTCGAGTGGTCGTACCCGCGCCCGCGGATCCAGGTGCCGGCCGGCTGGCGCTCCGCGCGGCGGCGTACCTCCTCGACGAGCGCGCTGATGCTGTCCATGCCCGGCGCCTTGCAGTCGATCGCGTCCTCGGCCGCGCCGACGCCGGTGAAGTGGCAGTGCGCGTCCACGAAGCCGGGGAGCAGCGAGCGGCCGCGCAGGTCGACGTGCCGCGTCTGCGGGCCCGCCGTCGCGCGCATCGAGGCGGCGGAGCCGACGGCGAGGATCCGCCCGTCCGAGACCGCGACCGCCTCGGCGATCGCGTTGCCGCGGTCCACCGTGTGCACGGGCCCCCCGCTGAAGATCAGATCGGCGCGGTCGCCCGCCATCGTCGCCCGCCCTTCATCGCCCCGCGGGCCGGCCACGCGCCTGGAACTCGCGATCGGCCCGCTTGCCCCGGTAGACGCTCATGTCGATCGCCCGCCACACCTCCGGGCGCAGCCGCAACAGGATGCGGGGCTCCGTCCGCATGTTCGCAAAGAACCGCTCGACCGCCTGGGCGCGCGCGAGGTCGCCCCGTCCCACGTACTTCTCGGCCAGCAGGCGCGAGATCGGCCAGATGTCGAAGTCGGGTGGCTCCAGGACCTCCACGCGCCCGTCGACCCCCACGTGGCCCGGGTGCGGCGCCGAGGCCTCGATGCACAGCGAGGCGCGCGGGTCGCGGCGCAGCTGCCGGCACCAGACGCGGTTGGTGGTGCCCGTCAGCCAGAACTCGCCGTCGCGCCAGAGCCACCAGATCGGGACCGTGTACGGCCGACCGTCGCGGCGTAGCGTCGCGATCACGCCGACGTGCGGCTCCCGCAGAAAGCGCTCGCGGAGCGCGTCGGACATTCGTGGCATCGCGGTCCCTCCCGCCCGGCCGGCATCGTAGCAGCGCGCCGCGCCGTCCCCGCCGCCCGGTGACCCCGGGCGCTGCCCTTCGGATGGTCGCGTGGAACACGGGCAGTCGCTCTTCGGCGTCGCGGTGGCGGCGATGCTCGTGCTGCATCGCCTGCGCCTGCCCGCGTTCGGCGGGCTGCTCGTGGGCGGGGCGCTCGCCGGGCTCGGGGGCTTCGGCATCCTCACCGGCGTGGAGGACATCCGCGAGGTCGCCGAGATCAGCGTGATCCTGCTGCTGTTCACGATCGGTCTCGAGTTCTCGCTCGCGCGGCTGCGCTACATCCGGCGGCCGGTGCTCATCGGGGGGACGCTGCAGGTGGGCGTGACGCTCGCGGCGGCGTTCATCGTGCTGGTGATGCTCGGCGACAGCATCACGCGCGCGCTGCTGTTCGGAGCGGTGGCGGCGCTGTCGAGCACGGCGATCGTGCTGCGCATGCTCTCGGATTGCGGCGAGCTCGACGCGCGCATGGCCGGCTGATCGTCGGCATCCTGATCTTCCAGGACCTGCTCGTGATCCCGCTGACGCTGCTCGTCCCGCTGCTCGCGGGGCGGAGTCGGCCGGCCTGCTGCGCCAGGCGGCGGTCGAAACGCTCCTGGCCGCCGCGATCGTGCTCGCCGCGACGATCGCCGTGCGCCTGCTGATCCCGGTCTTCTTCTCGGCGGTCGCCGCCACGATGAGCCGTGAGCTCTTCCTCCCCGCGGTGCTCAGCGCGGGATCGGCGCCGCGTGGCTGATGGCGGAGCTGGGCCTCTCGGTCGCGCTCGGCGCCCTCCTCGCCGGGATGTTGCTCGCCGACACCGACTACGGACCGCGCGCGATGGCGGAGATGATCCCGCTGCGCGACACCTTCGGGAGCCTCTTCTTCTCGCTCGGGATGCTCTTCGACGTGCGCATCGTGCTCGACGACCCGCTGCGCAGCTCGCTCGTGCTCGCCGGGTTCGTGCTCGGCAAGGGGCTTGTCGCGACGCTCGACGGTCGCGATGCGCTACCCCGCGCGCGCAGCATCGCGCGCCGGCGTCGCGCTCGCGCAGTTCGGCGAGTTCGGCTTCGTGCTGCCGCTGCTCGGCCAGAGCGAGGGCCTCGTCACGGGCATCGAGACGAGCCTGATCGTGACGGCGGGCATGATGAGCATGCTGTTCTCGCGCGTCGCGATCGCGCTGGCGCCGCGCATGCACGCGGGCGAGATGATGCTGCGCCCGCTCGAGCGGCTGATGCGCGTGCGCGGCATCGACGAGGCGCGACCCGAGGACCGCGGCCTCTCCGGCCACGTGGTCGTGGTCGGCTACGGCGTGGCCGGGCGGGTGCTCAGCCGGGCGCTGCGCTCCACTGGCGCGCGCTACCTCGTGCTCGAGCTCGCCGCCGACCGCGTGCGCGACGCGCGCGCGCGGGGCGAGCCGGCGTACTACGGCGACATCGCGAGCGTCGAGGCGATGCACCACGCAGGCGTCCCGCGCGCCCGCGCACTCGTGCTGCTGATCAACGACTTCGACGCGGTGCGCCGCGCGATCAGCACGGCCCGCCTGCTCTGCCCGGAGACGCCGATCCTCGTGCGCACGCGCTACGTGCGGGACCGCCCCGAGCTGCGGCGGCTCGGCGCCGACCAAGTGATCTGCGAGGAGCTCGGCGCCGGCGCCGAGGTCGCCGAGCACGTGCTCAGCGCGCTCTCGCTGCCCCGCCAGCGCGTCGCGAGCGCGCTCGCGAGCGCGCTGCGAGCCGACTACCGCGAGGACGTGGCCGACACCGCGCCCGCGTGGTTCGTCGCGGTTGCCGCCGCGGGCGACGAGGAGCCCGATCCGGTCGAGCCGGACCCGCCGCTGTGGCCGAGCGCGGACGCCAGCGAGGCGCGGTAGCCGGAGCGGGGAATCGGCGGCGCTACGTGCTCTCGGCGGGCGCGGGCGGCGAGTCGATGAGCGCGCCCCGGAGCAGCAGCTGCGTGCGCGACTCCAGCCGCCCGAGGCCGCCGCGCTCGATGAAGACGGCCGCGAGCGTGGGCTACTTGCGCGGCTCGCCGCCGGAGGTCGGGTCGCCGAGACCGCGCAGCCGGGCGTCGAGCGCGCGCGCCTGATCGACGAGCGCGTACAGCGGCGTGCCGGCGGGCTCCTCGGCGCACGCGCAGTCCTCGCGCGCGATCGCCTCCACCAGGTGCGGCGGCAGCTCCCAGTGCCGCGCGAGCGCCAGCGCGAGGTCGCGCTGCGAGTACCCCCACGCCGCGCGCTCGTCCTCGGGCGCGAGCCCGCGGTGCGCAGCGTCGTGCGCGAGGGCCGGGAAGTGCACGCGCACGATGAGGTCGCCGAGGTCGGCGAGGAGCGCCGCGGCGAACGCGCTGTCCGCGTGGTGACGGCTCACGGCCGCCACCACCTGCCCGAGGATCGCGAGCCGCATCGCGCCTCCCCACCAGGCGGCGTGCTCGAGCGCGCGCATCTCGCGGTCGACCGCGCCCGCGAGGGCGCAGGCGACGGTCACGCAGTAGACGGAGCGATGGCCGCTCTCGCGCAGCGCGTCGCGGATCGTGATCAGCGCGGGACCGCTGTGGCCGTTGTGGCGGGAGGCGAGGCGGAGGCGGTTCGCCTGGTGCTCGTCCGCCGACGCGATCTCGCCGAGCGTCTGCATCGTGAACGGGCTGTCCTCGCGGAGCGGGAGCAGGCGCTGGAGGCCACGCAGCTCCTCGCCGGGGCGTTGCCGGGCGAGCAGCCGCGCGACGCCGACCTCAAACGACGGCACGGACCAGACGTCGGCCCCGGCCGTGGACGCACCATCCCGGCGAGCGCGGGCTTCCCCTTCGATCGTCGGAGCGCCCCAGGCCGCTCTGAAGCCCCGACGGGCTAGCGGGGGAGCGCGTAGCCGCGGCCGATCACCCCGGCCGCCTCCAGCTCGGCGATCGCGGCGGAGCTGAAGCCGAGCTCGGCAAGCACCTCGTCGTTGTGCTCGCCGACGAGGCCGCACGGGCGGTCCCAGGAGGCGGCGTCGGGCGCCACGTGCCAGAGGAAGCCCGGGAAGAGCCGGACGCCCGCGTGGCGGTGCTCGACGGTCTGCAGCCAGGCCCGGGCGGCGTGCTGGGGGCTCCCCAACACGGAGGCCGGCCCGATCACCGGGGCGGCGATCGCCCCCTCGTGCTGCACGGTGTCGGCGATCGCCTCGGCCGTGCCGGAGGCGGCGAAGGCCCCCATCGCCGCGTCGATCGACGCGCGCGCGGCGAGCCGCCCCGTGACCGTCGCCCAGGCGTGGCCCGGCTCCGCCCACTCCGGGTGGCCGGCCGCCCGCGCCACCGCCGCCCACTGCCCGTCGTTCTCGGCGGCGATCACCACCCAGGCGTCCTCCCCGGCCTCGCCGCCCGCGGCGCGGTAGCAGCCGTGCGGGACGACGTGGGGGTCGACGTTCCCGAGCCGCCTGGGCTGCCGCCGGAGCATGGTCCACTCCGCGTACGCCCCGGGGAGCTGCCAGGCCAGCGCCTCGATCTGCGAGAGGTCGATGAAGGAGCCCGCCCCGGTCTGCTCGCGCCGCCGCAGGGCGGTCACCGCGGCGAAGACGAGCGTCAGCGCCCCCGTCGCGTCCGAGTGGTAGATCTGGTGGACGTCCTCCATCGGGCCGTCCGGGTAGCCGCGGAGCGCGGTGTGCCCCGCCGCCGCGTCGAGGCCGGACCCGAGCGTGACGTAGCCGCGATACGGCCCGGCGACGCCCCACCCCGGCATCGAGATCATCGAGAGCCGCGGGTTGAGCGAGCGGCACACCTCCCACCCGAACCCCATCCGCTCGATGGTGCCGGAGGAGTAGCCCTCGAAGAAGACGTCGGCGGTGGCGAGGAGGCGACGGAACGCCTCGATCCCCGGCTCCGAACGCAGGTTCAGCGTGATGTTTCGCTTGTTGCGGTTCGAGAGGTGGTGGATCGGGGAGCGCTCGTAGATCGGTCCGTCGCCCTCGGCGGCGGGGCCCGTCGCCGCGAGCGCCCGCGTGATCGAGTTGCGCGGGTACGACTCGACCTTGATCACGTCGGCGCCGAGGTCGCCGAGCAGCGACCCGGCCATCGGGCCGGCCCAGACCTCGGTCAGCTCGACCACGCGCACCCCAGCGAGCAGCTGCGAGGTCATCCCGTCACCCCCGCGCGGAAGAGCGCGACCTGCTCGTCGCGCGCGTACCCCAGCTCGTCCAGGACTTCCGCCGTGTGCGCGCCGAGCGCGGGGGCGGCGCGCGCCTCCCAGCCGTCCTCGATGCGGAACGGCGGCCCCGCGATCGTGGCGTTGCCGCCCCCGGCGAGGGGAACGGAGACGAACGAACCGCGCGAGACGGCCTGGCGGTCCGCGAGCGCCTCGGAGACGTCGAGCACGGGCGCGACCATCACGCCGTGCTGCTGGAGCTCGGTGAAGACCTCGTCGCGCGTGCGCCCCTCCAGCCAGGGGTCGAGGTACGTCATGAAGTCCGCCCAGTGCTCCGCCTTCGCGGGCGGAGTCGAGAAGCGCGGGTCGCGCGGGAGATCCGCGTGGCCGATCGCGGCGCAGAGCCGCGAGAAGAACGGCTCGCCCGCGGAGGCGAAGACCACGTAGCCGTCGCGGCAGCGGTAGCAGCCGGCCGGATAGGCGAGCCGCGACTGCCCGGCCTGCCGGGGCATCTCGGCGCCCTGGAAGTGCCAGATCAGGTACCAGGTGTCGACGTTCCCGAGCAGCGCCTCGACGCCCGCCACCTCCACACGGCGCGGCCGGCCGTCGTGCGCGTGGCCCCAGAGCGCCGCGACGCCCGCCGCCGCCGCGGTGCTGCTCCACTGCAGCGTCGCGATCTGCGGGCCGTAGCGCAGCGGCTCGCGGCCGGCGATCGCGTGGTGACGCATCCGCGTCGTCCACGCGAAGAGCGAGAGGTCGTTCTCGAGGCGCCCGGCGAACGGTCCGTCGAGCCCGTGCGGGGAGAGCGCGACCGTGCTCGGCGTGGGCGCGGCGCGCGCGGCGGCCGCGAGCACCGCCTCGGCGCGTGCCGGCGCCGCGTGCACGACGAGCAGCTGCGCGGTCGCGGCGAGCCGGGCCAGCACCTCGAGCCCGGTCGGCGTCCCCAGGTCGAGCGCGATCGAGCGCTTGCCGGTGTCGAGCGCGATGTGGAACGCGCCGCGCTCGAGCCCGGGGCGGTCCTCGAGGAACGGCGGCAGCCGGCGCATCTCGGCGCCGCCGGGCGGCTCCACCTTGATCACGTCGGCGCCGTAGTCGGAGAAGGTCTTCGTCGCGCCCGCCACCGCGAGCGTGCCGCCGACCTCGATCACGCGCGTGCCGGCCAGCGGCTGATCCACGGACCCTCCCGTTCGTGGCGGCGCATGGCTACCACGCGCGCCGCCCGGGGGTCAACGCGACTCGGGCGGAAGGCGGAGCCGGCGCACGCAGCGAGGCGCGCCCGCGCCCATGCGGTCGGGGCTCTCGATGCCGGCCCCCGCGGCCACCGCGAGCCCGTGCAGGAGCGAGGTTCGCTCGCCGCAGACGGCCTCGCAGAGCGCCGCGCGGCGGTCCTCCTCGGTGGCGTCGGGCAGCGCGCAGCGCACCGTGATCAGCTCGACGCACTGCCCATCGCGGCGGTCGTCGCCCTCGGCGTCGAGCGAGGAGAGCAGGCGGCGACCCGCCTCGCGCAGCGTGATCCCGTCCCACCCGGAGGACGGCGCCGAGGCGGCGCCGTAGGTGCGGCCCGCCTCCTCGAGCATTGCCCCCGCGGCGCCGTCGACGTTCAGCGCGTGGTGCACGAGCGAGCGCGCGAGCAGCGCCGCGACGCGCCACTTGGTGTCGCTCGCCTCGGGGAGGCCGCCGACGACGTGCTCGCGCGCGAGCTCGAGCGGCGCGGTCCGCCGGCAGCGTGACGATGCGCCCGACCTCGCGGGCGCCCCGCTGCGCGATCTCGACGGTGCCCGCGAGGGAGCCGGTGAGCGCGC
>VGNK01000007.1 GCA_016866055.1 Chloroflexota bacterium
GCGCGCGACGAAGCGCATCGCGGGCGCCGCGTCAGCGGATGCGCCGCCGGCGCGTGGCGGGGGGACGCAGGTCCCGTACGGTTCGCCCCACCTCATCGACCGTGAGTCCGCGGTGCGCGAGCAGGCCGACGGCCATCGTGCCGGCGCGCGCCGACGCCGTGCTCGGCCGGCACCGAGTCCGGCACCCCGTGGACCGGCTCCGCCGTGAGCGCATGGCGGCCGGGAACGGGGTGGCTTGCTGCGCGCTCTCGAGCGTGCTGAGGCGCGCGGCGTCGGCTGCGCCCCCGCGATCCTCCCGGAGGTCGACTGCGAGCTTGGCGCGGAGCCGTTCGTCATCCGCGGGTGGCAGCGGACTTCCCACCCGGAGATACCTCTGCGGGCGGTCCAGGCGCTTCGACACTGGGCTGCGGAGCGTCCCGGCTGCGACTCGAGCAGCGCTCGTCGCGTCGCGACCGGACGCGGTGGTGGTGTTGGTGGACCCGAGGGGGCTCGAACCCCTGACCTCCACACTGCCAGTGTGGCGCTCTCCCAGCTGAGCTACGGGCCCGCGGGAGCACAGGGTAAACGCTCGCGCGGCGTAGGGGCGAGCGGGGGCCGACGCGTGGAGACAGAGCATCACTGCGAGGGCGGCGCGGGCGGAGGCGTGCCCGTGAGTTTGCGGAAACGGCCGTGACGCGGCGGCGTGAGCCGGCGCGAGATGCGACTGCATGCCAGCGGCGTCACCGAGGGATTGCGCTCCAGCTCCAGATCGTGCCGCACCCGGGGTTTGGCCGGAGGCGATCGGAGGTGCCGAAATACCCTGCCGAGCCGCAGCGCCGTGTCCGCGGAGATCGCTCGAGTGCCGGCACGACCTCGTCGATGCGGGACGCTGGATGTCCCTTCCCCCGATGGGGAGTGTTCACCTGTTGCACTGGGCGTACGCTCCACTGAGAGGCGGTCCTGCAGACCAGCACGATTCTCACTCTCGTGCTGGATCCGTTTCAGGGGGTCAGGTCAGCGCCTTGCAGGCTGATCCACGAGCCGCGCGCGGAGCGCGGCGCTCGCCGGGCTCCGTCGCGGCGAACGGGAGGAGCGGAGCGCGCGGCGGGTGACGGCCTCCCGCAGCCTGCCCCGGCCTCCTACGGCCGCATCGGCCGCGTCTTGCGCCCGAGGTCGGCGGGCAGCTTCGCGTACGCCATCTTCACCCAGTCGCAGAGCAGCGGGCGCGTGTCGCGCGGGTCGACCATGTCCTCGGCGTTGAACGCCTCGACGGCGCCGAACGGGCTGCGGATGGCGATCAGCTCCGACTCGATCTGCGCGCGCCGCGCAGCGGGGTCGATGGCGTTCTCGATCTCCCGCCGGTACGCCGCCTGCACTCCGCCCTCGATCGGGATCGACCCCCACTCCGCGGACGGCCAGGCCACCCGGTACACGAAGCGGTTGTACGGTTGGTGCGCGGCGCCGGCGACGCCGTACGCCTTGCGCACGATCACGGTCGCCCACGGGACCGTCGACGCGTCCATCGCGCAGATCGCGCGCGCGCCGAAGCGCAGCGTGCCCGACGCCTCGGCGCGCGGCCCGATCATGAACCCCGGGTTGTCCGCGAAGTTCACGATCGGGAGGTGGAAGGTGTCGCAGAGGTCGATGAAGCTCTCGAGCTTCTGCGCGGCCGCGGCGTCGGTGGCGCCCCCGAACTGCACCGGGTCGCCGGCGAGCAGGCCCACCGGGTGGCCGGCGAGCCGGCCGAACGCGGTGAGCTGCGACCGGCCGAAGTAGCGCCCCATCTCGAACAGCGACCCGCGATCGAGGATCAGGCCGAGCATGGTTCGCACGTTCTGCGGGCGGTTGCGCTCGCGCGGCACGATGTCGATCAGCTCCTGCTCGCGCCGGTCGGGCGGGTCGTCGCACGGCTCGACCGGCGGCAGCTGGTAGACGCTCGACGGGAGGTAGGAGAGGAAGCGCCGCACCTGCTGGAAGGCGTCGGCCTCGTCCTCGGCGACGTTGTCGACGAGCCCGCTCTCGTACGCGTGGATCCTGACCCCGCCCAGTTCCTCCTTGGTCACGTGCTGTCCCAGGCCGCGCTCGACGACCGGCGGGCCTGCGGCGAACACCTGCGAGATCCCCCGCACCATGATCGCGAAGTGCGCGATCGCGACCTGTGCCGCGGGCAGCCCGGCGACGGCGCCGAGCGCCATCGAGACCACGGGAACCTCGCTCATCAGCGCCGCCTCGAGCGGCCACCCGCGCAGCTCCGGGATGTAGGTACGGCCGATCCCGGCGGTGCCGCGGATGTCGGCGCCGAAGCCGTCGATGAGGCGCACGAGCGGGAGCTTCAGCTCGAGCGCCATGCGCTCGTCGTAGCCGCCCTTGGCGACGGGGCGACCGGCGTTGATGCGCACGCCGTGGCTGCCGCTCGCGGGGCGCGCGGTGAAGTCGCCGCCGCCGGCGACCACGCGGCGCCCGCCGACCTCCCCGATCCCCATGACGTAGGCCGCGGGGAAGAAGTCGACGAGCTTCCCGCTCTCGTCGTAGGCGCCCGTGCCGGCCAGCTTCCCGGTCTCGCGGAAGGATCCGGGATCGAAGAGGAGGTCGATCCGCTCGCGGACCGTGAGCTTCCCGCGCTCGCGCTGGTCGGCGATGCGGTCCGGTCCGCCCATCGCCTCGGCGTAGACGCTCCGGCGCCCCAGCTCGCTCACCTCGGGTTCCCAGGTCATGCCGCTCCCCCAGTCGTCGCCGTTCTCAGCCGCCGGGTCGCACGCGGTGACCGGAACGTCGGATGCCGCGCGTTCGTCTCAGCGCGATTTGACCCGCTCGGGGGTCGCTCTGCAACGATGGTCGTGGTGCGGCGCCCGTCCGACGGGCGCGGCACCTGCGTCGTCACCGCCTCCGACCGCGTGGCGCCCCGAAGTGCGCCGGCGATCCCGGCGCTGCGTGCTCGCGCGCCGAGCTCAGGATGGGGTTCGACCGGGTCTGGTCTCCCCCGCGGATCCGGCGCGCCGTCCGGCGCGGGCCGCCGCGGACTCGGCGGGGATCGTGGCGGCCGCGGAGATCCGCGACCGCCACGGTGGTCGGCGCGTGGCAGGGCGCTGCCTACTTCGCCCCCTGCGCCGCATACCAGTCGACGATCTCCTGGCCGCTCGCCTTCCAGACGCCCGCGTATCCGTCGATGTGCGCGAGCGCCTGGTCGAGGTACTTGATGCGCCACGGGTGGCCCATCACCCAGGGGTGCACGTTCAGCACCATGACGCGCCCGCTCGTGGCGCCGTCGCGGTAGAGCCCGTCGAACGTGTCGCGGATGATCTGGCCGTACTCGCCGATCAGCCGGCCGCCGTTGAAGTGGAGCGCGATGTCGTCGAGGTCGAGGTCGACACCGAGCGAGTAGAGCTCTCCGCTCTTCACCGTCATCCGGTACGGCTGCTCGTCGTTCGACCAGTCGCAGACGTAGCGGATCCCCTCGGCCGCGAGCAGCTCCGGCGTGTTCACCGACTCCTGGAAATCGGGGCTGGACCAGCCCACCGGTCGCCGTCCGGTCGCCTTCGCGACCGCCTCGACGGACTCGCGGATGTACGCGCGCTCTTCTGCCTCCGACATGCCGGCGTGGATGATCTGCCGGGCCGAGGCCCCGTGAGCGATCACCTCCACGCCGCGCTCGCGCACCTCCTTGACGAGGTACGGGTAGTGCTCCGCGATCGTCCGGTCCATCGCCACCGTCGGCTTGACCCCGTGCTTGTCCAGCACCCTGAGGATGCGGAAGACGCCCACGCGGTTCCCGTACTCCCGCTGCGAGTAGCCCGCGATGTCGGGGTAGCGTCCGCCCCCGCTCCCGAACCCACCGGGTCGCCCGCCGAGGGGGGTCACCGGCCGCGGGGCCTCGGGGGGCATCACCCAGTCGAAGTGCTCGAGGTTGACGATCACGCAGAGGGCCACCCTCGCGTGGTCGGGCCAGCGAAGGGCCGGGCGTGTGGTGATCGGGGACCACGTGTAGTGGCCGTGGTCCTGGCCGTACTTGCGCTCTCCAGGCATCGATCGACTCCCCTGTCGCTCGGTCGCCTCGCCGGGCACTACGCGAGCCCCTTCTTCTTCTGGGCCTCGAGGTGGGCGACGACCTCGTCGTAGTAGTTCGCGATGTAGTGCTCGGCGATGTCGTCCGCGGTGGTCTGCCACACGCCGTCGTGCGACATGATGTAGCCGAGTGCCTCGTCCAGGTACTTCGCGCGGTAAGGCTTGCCGATCCAGTACGGGTGGAGCGAGATGCACATCATCCGTCCGCTCTCCGCGCCCTCCTCGTACAGGACGTCCAACTGGTCCTTGATCATCTGCGGGGAGTACGCCGCGTCCCGCCCCTGGCCGGGCACGATGGCGTCGTTCAGCTGGTACGTGTACGGCACGTAGATGAACTTCGCGCCGTTCTTCACCTTGAGCGGGAACGGCTGGTCGTCCATGAGCCAGTCGGTGTGATACAGGAGCCCCGACTCGGCCATCAGGTCGGTCGTGCGCTCGGTGTTCCCGCCGCCGGCGCCGAGCCTGCCCTTCAGCTGCTTGCCGGTGTGCTTCTTCATCGACGCGATCATGTCGCGTCAGTACTCGCGCTCCTGCTCCTCCGAGTAGTCGGTGATCGGGCGCGTGTTGTAGAAGCCGTGGGCCATGTAGTCCTAGTTCCGCTCGACCATCGCGTCCCGGACCTCCGGGCAGTGGTCGAGGACGGCACCGTTCAGGCAGACGCAGCACCGGATGCCGTGCTTGTCGGTCACCTCGAGCATTCGCCAGAAGCCGACTCGATAGCCGTAGTCGCGGTACGAGTAGGAGGGCATGTCCGGGCGGTTCGGCCGATTGAGCGGCGTGTACTCGTACCACTCGATGTTCGGCGCCACCCAGAACGCCACCCGCGCGTTGTCGAGCCACCTGGTGGGCGGGCGGTCCGTGACCGGCGACTACTCGAAGCGATCCGGCCCGCTCCCCATGGCTCCCCTTCCTCTCTTCGTTCGTCGCGTTGTCGACGTGTCCCGTGCGGCCGGGCGAGCAGCTCGGGCGCGCTGCTTCTCCGTGGTGGACGGGGTCAACCGCCCGGCACCGACCCCCCGACCGGCGCCGGCGCGATCGAGCTCACGACTCCCACCGCGCCCACATCAGGATGCGGTTGAACGGGAGGAAGTACGGGCGGTCGTCGCCGAACTGCTCGACGAGTCGTCGCGCGTACGCCTCGACCAGCGCGCCGTACATCTCCTCGGGCAGCCGCTCGCGGTACGGCGTGAGCGCCGACCCCTTGAACCACTCCACGAGCGAGCGCGCGCTCGGCAGCAGGTGACCGTAGACGTTCATGCGCACGACCTGTTCGGACGCGCCGAGCTCGTACAGCCGTGTCGCGTACCAGTCCGGCGGCTGGGCGCCGCCCGGCCGCCGGTACCCCTGCATTGCGCTCGCGTACGGCTCGGCGGCGGCCACCTCCCCGAGCACGGAGCGCGCCGGGTGATCCCCGCCGAACGGCACCTGGATCGCGAGCTGCCCGCCCGGAGCGAGCATCGACCGCAGCTGCGGCAGGAGCGTCGCGTGACCGCTCACCCACTGCAGCGCGGCGTTCGAGAAGATCAGGTCGTACGGCCCGTGCCCTCCGCTCGCGGCGAACTCCACGATGTCGCCTCGCTCGAAGCGCACTCCCCCACCGGCGTGCGCCGCGGCCGCCGCGAGCATCTCCGGCGAGCGGTCGAGCCCGAGCGTCTCTCCCGCCTGCAACTCGACGTGGAGCCATCGGGTGAGCTCGCCGGGGCCGCAGCCGAGGTCGACCACGCGCATGCCGGGATGCCGCCGCACGAGCGCGGCGAGGTCGTAGAAGGGCTGCGCCCGTTCGTCGCGAAAGCGCACGTACTGATCGGGGTCCCAGCGGCCGGTCGTGCCGAGCACCGCGACGTTGGGGGCGTCGTCACCAGATGCCAAGGGCGAGCC
Source organism: Chloroflexota bacterium (assembly GCA_016866055.1). GTDB lineage: Bacteria > Chloroflexota > Dehalococcoidia > UBA2979 > UBA2979 > VGNK01. The sequence goes on from VGNK01000007.1 coordinate 5,920, forward strand.
TCACGTCCTCCGACGCCATCGTCTTCGGGTCCCACGGCGGATCCCAGACGATCCGCACATCCACCGCCTCGACGCCCGGCATGCCGCCGAGCGCATGCCGCACCTGCGCCTCGATGATCGGCCCGGCGGGGCAGGCGGGCGAGGTGAGCGTCATCGTCACGGCCACCTCGCCCGCCTCGCTGATCTCCACGTCGTAGATGAGCCCTAGCTCGAGGATGCTCATCGCCAGCTCGGGGTCCTGGACGTTCCAGAGCGCTTCACGCACCTCCGGGACCGTCGGAGGGGCGGCGGGTGAGCCACTCATCGCGGCCTCCCTCGCTGCGGCGCGCGTCCTAGCGCGGCGCGGTCATCGCCGCCGGCCGCTCCGACGCCCGCGGGTCGTATCCGCCGATCGAGTCCTCGTACTTCGCGAGCCACTCCGCCGGCAGGTACCGCTGCTCCCACTCGGCGACCTGCGGGAACCCGACGAGGTCGAACATGTGCGGCATCGGGTAGCGCGGTGCCTGGGCCGCCCACTCGATCTGCGCCTGCACGCCACGCGCGCGGAAGTCGTGCGCGTACTCCCACGACGCCCGCACGCCGGCCTGCGCGATGAGCCCGGGGTAGAACGCCGCGGCGAAGCCCAGTTGTTGCAGCTCCTCGAGGCTGGGCGGCGGGTCGAGGAAGCCCAGCGTCCCCATCATCGGCCCGTCGACCGCCTCGCGAACCGCGCGCACCTCCTCGCGGCTCGTCAGCGCCTCCGGGTAGACCACGTCCACGCCCACCGCCTTGTAGGCGCGCAGCCGCTCGATCGTCTCCTCGAGCGAGCCCCCAGACGCGCCGCGCGCGTCGCACCGCGCGATGATCACGAAGTCCGGATCGAGCTCGTTCTTGGCGTCGACCGCCGCGCGGTACTTGCCCACCGCCTCCTCGAGCGAGATCACCTCCTTGCCCTTCACGAAGCCGCAGCGCTTCGGGAAGGGCTGGTCCTCGATGTGGATCCCGGAGACGCCCGCGCGGATGAACGACTGCACGGTCCGCCGCACGTTGATCGCGTTCCCGAACCCCTGGTCGGAGTCCGAGACGAGCGGGATCGAGATCACGTTCGCCATGCGTCCCGCGTTCTCCACCATCTCGGTCATCGTGATCAGGCCGGCGTCCGGGATGCCGAGGATCGTCGCCGCGGTCGTCGCGCCCGACATGTACGCGGCCTCGTATCCGGCCTCCTCGGCGATCCTCGCGTGGAGCGCGCATCCGCCGCCCGCCAGCGTGAAGATCTCGGTGCGGTGGAACAGCTCCTGCAGCTTCGTCGTCTTCTTCACGGTCGCCTCCATCTCAGTGGGCGCTCGCGGGTCGCTTCCTTCTCCCGGGGCGGCAGGAGCCCGCCTTCCCTGGCGCTTCGCAGCGACGCGCCCGCGCGCCGCGCGCTGCACGCGCGTGCCTACAGTCGCTTCGCGACCGCCGCGCAGAACTCGTCGGCAGTCGCGCTCCCTCCCTGATCGGGGGTCAGCACCGACCCCTCCGCGTACACGTCGTCGATCGCCCGGCGCAGCGACGTCGCCGCCTCGCCGAGCCCGAGGTACTCGAGCATCATCGCGCTCGACAGCATGGTCGCCGTCGGATTGATGCGCCCCGTGCCGACGATGTCCGGCGCGGTCCCGTGCACCGGCTCGAAGTAGGCGAAGCCGTCCCCGTAGCAGCCGCTGGCCGCCACGCCCAGCCCCCCGACGAGCGCGGCGGCCTCGTCGGAGAGGATGTCGCCGTAGAGGTTCGGGAGCACCACCACGTCGAGGTCGTGCGCGTCCGCGATGATCCGGCGCGCGAAGTCGTCCACGATGTAGTCGCGAAACTCCACGTCCGGGTACTCCGTCGCCACCTGGGCGACGACCTGCCGGAAGAGGCCGTCCGTGTACGGGAGCATGTTGTACTTGCACGAGGCGGTGACGCGGCCCGGCCGCCCGCTCTCACGACGCTGTCGCGCGAGCCGGAAGGCGAAGTGCGCGATGCGACGGCTGTTCGCGTCGGTGATCACCTTCACGGCGAACCGCCCGTGCTCGGGCAGCGGCTCGCCGCGCCGTCCCGTCAACGCCGCGGGCCGGAGCGCCTCGACGTCGCCTTCGATGCCGACGTAGAGGTCCTCCATGTTCTCGCGGACGATCACGAAGTCGATGCCCTCGGCATCGCGCAGCGGGCTGCGAGCGCCCGGGATGTACCGCACCGGGCGCACGTTCGCGTACGTTTTCTTCCCCCAGCGCAGGTGCGCGAGCGCGGGGGTCTTGCCGCTCGAGGATCCGAAGAGCGTCGTGTCGCACGCGTCGATCGCCTCGCGGCAGACGCGCGCGAAGTCCTCCCCGAACCGGGCCTGGCCCTCGTCGCCGGCGGGCAGCTCGACGTAGTCGAGGTCGAGCTCCATCAGCCTGAGCAGCCGCAGCACGGGGAGCACGGCCTCGGGCGCGGAGTCGTCCCCGGGGATGACGCAGACGCGCTTCGTCACGCGCCGCTCCTGGGAGCCCCGCAGCCGCCGGGCATCAGCGGCGCGCCGCCTCGCGCTTCGCCTTCACCTCGGGGTGCTCCTCGAGCCACCGCTCGAGGAACGGGCGAAGCCCACCCATCCGCAGGAGCTGCCCGGGCGGGCTGTCCGGCGGGTATGCCTCGCCGCGGATCTCCGTCCCGCGGGTCAAGTTGCGCACCACCCCCGTGTCGACGTTGACCTCGATCTCGTCGCCCTCCTCGACGGCGGCCACGATCCCGGGGCAGATCAGCACGGGGAAGCCGATGTTCACCGCGTTGCGCTGGAAGAGCCGCGAGAACGACTCCGCGACCACGGCGGCGACGCCCAGCTCCTCGCGCAGGATGCGCGGTGCCGGACGGCTGGACCCGCACCCGAAGTTCGTGTCGGCGACGATGATATCGCCGGGCCGTACCTCGCTCGCCGCCCACCCGGGTCGGTTCGGCATGATCGCCGCCTTGCGCCCCTCGCCGCGCACGTGCCCCCACAGGATCGCGCCGGGCATGATGAGGTCGGTGCTGATGTTCTTCCCGAACTTCCACGTTCGCCCGCGCACCACCAGGTTGGTCATGAGCGGCTCCCTACATGAACTCGCGCGGGTCCGCGATGTAGCCCTTGATCGCGGACGCCGCGACGGTGGCCGGCGAGGCCAGGCACACCTCGGCGAGCGGGCTTCCCATGCGACCCTGGAAGTTGCGGTTGCTCGATGAGATGCAGCGCTCCTGGTCGGCGAGCAGCCCGAGGTGCCCGCCGGGGCACGCGCCGCACCCCGGGTTTGTGATCATCGCGCCGGCCGCAGAGAGCACCTCCCAGTACCCGAGGCGCGCGCACTCGTGCCACACCTCGGAGGACGCCGGCGTCACGATCATCCGCACGTCGGGGTGCACCTGGCGCCCCTGGAGGATCTTCGCAGCCACCGCGATGTCCTCGACGCGCGCGTTCGTGCACGAGCCGAGGAACGCCTGGTCGACCCGCAGCCGCTCGGACTCCACGGCAGCCACCGGGTGGCTGTTGCTCGGGTCGTGGGGCAGCGCCACCATCGGCTCGAGGTTCGTGCAGTCGACCGTGTACTCCGCCTCGTAGCGCGCGTCGGGGTCGGGGCTGACGGGCTGGGGCTCGCGCTTCATGCGGCCCTCGAGGAACTCGTACGTCTTGTCGTCCGCCTCGAAGATCGCGCACTTCGCGCCGATCTCCACCCCCATGTTGGACATCGTGAAGCGAGAGCCCAGCGACAGCTGCGCGGCGACGGGCCCCAGGAACTCCACCGACTTGTAGACCGCGACGTCCGTCCCGTAGTCCGCGGCGATCTTCAGCATCACGTCCTTGCCCACGCAGTACGCGGGCAGCGTCCCCGCGAGCGTGAACTTGATGCTCGGCGGCACGCGCATCCAGAGCTGGCCCGTGATCACGACGAACGAGAGCTCCTCCATGATCGGAGCCCCCATCGCGTTGAAGCAGCCGTAGCTCGTCGAGTGTGAGTCGACGCTCACGATCAGGTCGCCCGGGGAGACGTAGCCGTGCTCGGGGAAGACCTGGTGGAGGATCCCGTGCCGGCCGTACTCGAAGTAGTTCTCGATCCCGTACTTCGTCGCGAAGTCCTTGAGCGCCTTGTGCGCGTTCGCTCGCTCGACGGTCGGCGAGGGGGCGAAGTGGTCGTCGACGGCGTACACGCGCGCCGTGTCGTAGACCTGCTCGATGCCGAGCTCCTCCATCATCGGGATCGGCCCGAACACGCCGGTGCCGTCGACCTTCGCCCAGACGTACTCGCCGGGCGCGACGACGCTCTTCCCCGAACGCGAGGCGAGGATCTTCTCGGCCATCGTCATGCCCATGCGCGACTCCTCTCGCGTGCCCCCGGCCGTGGCTCAGGCGCGCACGAGGCCGGCCTTGCGGACCTTGTCCTTCATGTAGGCGTCGAGGCCGCCGGCCATGAGGATCTGGAAGGGCGGGGAGTCCTCGGGCCAGGCCTGGGCCTGGAGGGTCTTGCCGGTGTCGAGGTTCTTCACCTGGCCGCTGACGATGTTGACCTCGAGGCGCTGGCCCTCCTCGACGAAGGCGGAGATGCCGGGGGCGACGAGGGTGGGGAGGCCGGTGTTGACGGCGTTGCGGAGGTGGATGCGGGAGACGGAGTCGGCGAGCACGCAGGCGATGCCGAGCACCTTGAGGGGCTGGGAGCCGTTGCGGCTGGAGCCGCAGCCGAAGTTGGTGCCGGCGACGAGGAGGTCGCCGGGCTGGACCTGGTCGACCCAGCCGGGGCGGTTGGCGCTCATGCAGAACTGGGCGGCCTCCTCGGGGGTGATGCCGGGGTTGGCGAGCACCTTGGAGCCCGGGACCATGAGGTCGGTGGAGATGGCCTCGCCGAACTTCCAGACGCGACCGGTGAAGGTGGTTTGCACGTGGGCGCTCCGTTCGTGGGGCGAGGCTAGAGGTACTGGCGGGGGTCGACGATCTCGCCGGCGATGGCGGAGGCGGCGACGGTGGCGGGGCTGGCGAGCCAGACCTTGGCGAGGGGGCTGCCCATGCGACCCTGGAAGTTGCGGTTGGAGCTGGAGATGCAGACCTCGTGGTCGCCGAGGACGCCCATGTGTCCGCCGTAGCAGGGGCCGCAGGTGGAGTGCTCCACGAGGGCACCGGCGTCGGCGAGGATCTCGAGGTAGCCGGCCTTGAGGGCCTGTCCGAAGACCTCCTGGGAGGAGGGCGAGACGAGCATGCGCACGTCCGGGTGAATCTGCTTGCCCTTGATGATGCGTGCGGCGACCTCGAGGTCCTCGAGGCGGGCGTTGGTGCAGGAGCCGAGGAAGGCCTGGTCGATCTTGACGTGCTCGGTGAGGACGGACTCGACGGGGACGCCGTTTCCGGGGTCGCCGGGGCGGGCGACCATTGGGGTGAGGGTGGAGAGGTCGAACTCGTACTGGGCCTCGTAGGCGGCGTCGGGGTCGGCGGTGACGTGCTCGTAGGGACGGGTGACGCGGTCCTTGAGGAAGGCGTCGGTCTTGGCGTCGGCCTCGAAGAGGGCGAACTTGGCGCCGACCTCGACGCCCATGTTGGAGATGGTCCAGCGCTGGGCGAGGGTCATCTGGGCGGCGACGGGGCCGACGTACTCGACGGACTTGTAGAGGCCGTAGTCGGTGCCGAGCTCGGAGGCGACCTTGAGGATGACGTCCTTGCCGACGCACCAGGCGGGGAGGGTGCCGTTGAGGACGACGCGTACGGACTCTGGGACGCGGAACCAGAGGTCGCCGAAGGCGAGGATGTGGACGGCGTCCATGTTGGCGTTGGTGACGCAGGCGTTGAAGACGCCTCCCGAGGTGGAGTGGGAGTCGCCCTGGGCGATGAGCTCGCCGGGGGCGTACATGCCGCGCTCGGCGAAGACCTGGTGGAGGATGCCGCCGCGGCCGTACTCGTAGTAGTGCTTGATGCCGTACTTCTTGACGAGGCGGCGGGTCTCGCGCATGCGGTTGGCGACCTCGATGGTCGGCGGCGGGGCCTGGTGGTCGTCGACGATGAAGACGCGCTCGGGGTCCCAGACGCGGTCGACGCCGAGCAGCTCGAGCGCGCGCAGGGAGTGGCCGCTGGTGGCGTCGACCTTGCACCAGACGTACTGGCCGGGCTTCACGCTGTCGACGCCGGCGTGCTTCGCCAGGATCTTCTCTGCGATCGTCATTCCCACAGTCGCACCCCCTCGGTGTGCTCTCTACTCGTGGAGACCTGCTACGCCGGCACGGCCGCGTAGCGCTGCTCGAGCTCGTAGATCTCCGGCAGCCCGAGCAGGTTGGTGATGGAGCCGAAATCGCCGAAGCCACTGCGGCCGGTGGGCTCGGCGGCCTTGAGTCGGAGCAGCGCGGATCGGACTGCGGCGAGCGACAGCCCGTGCCCGCCACCGGTGATCATGATGCGGAAGCCGCGGTCCGCGATCTGCCTCGTCGGCTCGAGGCTGCCGTTGTAGAGGCAGGGGATCCCCTGGCCGGCGAGCTGCTCCGTGTAGACGCGGAGGTCGTCCGCCGTGCGGATGCCGTCGACGAAGACGAGGTCCGCGCCGGCCTCTCGGTACGCGCGTGCCCGCGTCAGCGCGTCCTCCCAGCCGTTCGGCGCGAGCGCGTCCGTGCGCGCGATGATCACGAAGTCCGGGTCAGTGCGCGCCTCGACCGCCGCGCGGACCTTCTGCACGGCCTCGTCGATCGGCACGACCATCTTCCCCTCGAAGAAGCCGCACTTCTTCGGGAAGACCTGGTCCTCCATGTGCAGGGCGGCGGCGCCCGCCTCCTCGTACTCGCGCACGGTGCGCTGCGCGCTGATCGCGTTGCCGTACCCGGTGTCCGCATCGGCGATCACCGGTACGCCGACCGCGTTCGCCACGTAGCGGAGGTTCGTCACCATCTCGCCGAAGCTCATCAGGCCGACGTCGGGATAGCCGGCCTGCGCCGACGTCCCGTGCCCCGTCATGTAGACCGCCTTGAAGCCGCGTGCCTGCGCGATCTTCGCGGTGAATCCGTCGTAGACGAACGGAGCGACCACCAGCCCGGCGGCCATCGCCTCGCGAAGCTGTCGTCCCTTACCCATCTCAGTCTCCTCTTCCCGCGCCGCTATCGCGCCGCCGCCGAGCCGACGCCGTAGCGCGCCTCGAGCTCGTAGATCCGCGGCAGGCCGAGGATGTCGTTCACGCCCTCGCCCTCCGGCACGGGGCCGTAGCGCGCCATCGTCTGCCTGGTGCTGCCGGTCTCCATCAGCTCCTGGCCCGCGGCGTTGGCGCTCTCCCACACGGCGCCCAGCGAGAGCCCGGCGAGGATCTGGATCTTGAACCCCAGCGTCGCCGCCTCCTGGCCGGTCACCATCGCGCCGTTGTAGAGGCACGGGATCCCTCGCATCGCGAGCTCACGGCTGTAGGTGTCGATCTCCTCCCGCGTCCGGATCCCATCGACGAAGACGAGGTCGGCGCCGGCCGCGTGGTAGGCGCGGGCGCGGCGGATCGCGTCGTCCCACCCGTGCGGCGCGAGCGCGTCGGTGCGGGCGATGACTACGGTCGACGGATCGGTGCGCGCGTCGAGCGCCGCCCGCACCTTCTGCACTGCCTCCTCGATGGGGATGACCTCCTTGCCCTCGAAGAAGCCGCACTTCTTCGGGAAGACCTGATCTTCGATGTGGAATCCCGCGACCCCGGCTCGCTCGTACTCGCGCACCGCGCGACGCACGTTGATCGCGTTCCCGTAGCCGGTGTCCATGTCCGCGATCACCGGGATGGTCGTCGCCCTGCAGATGTAGCGGAGGTTCTCCACCATCTCGGTCTGCGTGACGAGGCCGACGTCCGGATAGCCGTAGCGGGCCGCCGTGCCGAACCCCGTGACGTAGATCGCGTCGAAGCCGGTGCGTTCGACCATCCGCGCGAAGAGCGCGTTGTAGACGCCGGGGGCGACGACCACCCCCTGCTCGAGCAGTTCCCTCAGGCGGGCAGATCGTTTCATGCGCGGCGTCCTCCAGTCTGTCTGAGCTACGCGTGCGACCCCGCCGGAACGGCGCGCCGGTCACGCGCGCCGTCCTCGGAGGCGTCGTGGAAGAGGTAACAGGCGACGGCCTGCGCCCCACCCGGGGGGACGCGCAGCGCCGGCGTCTCCCGGCGGCAGACATCCATGACCTGCGGGCAGCGTGACGCGAAGCGGCAGCCGGGTGGCGGATCGACCGCGCTCGGCACCTCGCCCTGCAGCGCGACGCGATCGCGTCGATAGCGCGGATCGGGGACCGGCACGGCCGCCACGAGCGCCTTCGCGTACGGATGCTGCGGCCTCGTCAGCACCTCCTCGGTCGGCCCGTGCTCGACGACCTTGCCCACGTACATGATCGCGACCTCGTCGCAGATGTGGCGCATCGTCGACAGGTCGTGGGTCACGTAGAGCAGGCCGATGTTGAGCTCGTCGACGAGCGTGCGCAGTAGGTTAAGGATCCCCGCCTGCACCGAGACGTCGAGCATCGACACCGGCTCGTCGGCGATCAGGAAGTCCGGCTCGAGCGCGATCGCGCGCGCGATTGCGACGCGCTGTCGCTGGCCCCCGCTCAGCTGGTGGGGGTAGCGCTCCACGTAGTCGAGCGCCGGGAGCAGATCGACGAGCTCAAGCGCGTGCAGGACGCGCGCGCGGCGCTCGTCCGCGTTCCCGATGCCGTGGACCTTCAGGACTTCCTCCACGGTCTGCTCGACCGTGAAGCGCGGGTTCAGCGACCCGTACGGGTCCTGGAAGATCACCTGGACGCGACGGCGGAAGGCCCTGGTGCGTCCGCCGCTCGACCGTAGCCGGCCGACATCCAGGTCACCCAGCCGGATCGTCCCGCCGGTCGGCTCATACAGCCGCGCGATCGTCATCCCCGTCGTGGTCTTGCCGCAGCCGGACTCGCCGGCGAGCCCGATCACGCGGCCGCGCTTGAGCTCGAAGGAGACGCCGTCCACCGCGTGCACGTGGCTCCGGCGCCGCGTGATCACGGACCCGACGAGGCTCTGGCGGACTGGGAAGTAGGTCTGCAGTCGCTCCACCACGAGCGACGGCGCGTGCTCCTCCGCGACCGCCGCGTCGTTCCCGGCGAGCGTGCTCCAGGACTGCCGCTGGCGCGTCCCTTCGGGCTCCCACGTCGCGCGCAACGTCGACCGCTCGCGGAACTCCGCGACGCGCTCCGGGAAGTGGCACCGGCTGACGTGAGCGTCGGCGACCTGGACGAGCGCCGGCGTCTCGGCGTGGCAGCGCTCCTCGGCGAAGGGACAGCGCGCCGCGAAGCGGCAGCCCGGCCCGGGTTCGATCAGGCCGGGCGGCGCGCCCGGGATCGAGATCAGGCTGCGCTCGACCTCGGTCTTCCGGATCGAGGGAAATGCGTTGCGTAGCCCGAGCGTGTACGGGTTGAACGAGTCGAGGAACACGTCGGCCGTCGCGCCGTACTCCATCACGTCCCCTGCGTACATCACGAGCACGCGATCGCAGTTCTCCGTCACGGCCGCGATGTTGTGGGTGACGAGCATCATGGCTCGATGCTGCTCGGCCTGCAGGCGCTTCAGCCGGTGCAGGATCTGGTCCTGCATGATCACGTCGAGCCCGGTCGTCGGCTCGTCCCCGATCACGATGTCCGGGTCGAGCGCGAGCGCCATCGCGATCATCGCGCGCTGGCGCATCCCGCCGGAGAGCTGGTGTGGGAAGTCGAAGAGGCGGGAGCGGTCGAGTCCCACCATCTCGAACGTCTCCTCGGCGCGAGCGCGTGCGGCTCCCACGGCGCCTCGCTCGTGGGTGCGAATCGCCTCGACGATCTGCTCGCCGATGCTGACGACGGGGTCGAGCGCGTTCATGGCGCTCTGCGTGACGAGCGAGATCCGGCGCCAGCGGATCTGCCGGAGGCGTGACTCGTCGGCGCGCGCGAGGTCGGTGCCGTCGAAGAGCACCTGACCGCTGTGCACGCGACCGTTCGACGGGAGGATCCCGAGCAGCGCCTTGACGATCGTGCTCTTGCCGCACCCGGACTCGCCCACCACGCCCAGGTAGTGGCCGGGGTCCAGGGTGAACGACACGTCGGTCGCCGCGTGCCGGTCGCCGGCGCGCGTGGCGTACCGAATCGAGAGGTCGCGGACGTCGAGCAGCGGCACGCTTACATCCTTCGCAATCGGGGGTTCACGGCCTCCTCGTATCCACGGCTGACGAGGTAGATCGACGTCACGAACAGGGTGAGCGCCAGACCGGGGAAGACCACCCACCACCACGCGGTGCGCATCGCCCCGGCGGTGAACGCGCTGTTGAGGATCTGCCCCCACGTCGCGGTCAGCGGGTCACCGAACCCGAGGAAGCTCACCGAGGCCTCCGCCGAGACGGCGCCGCCGATCCCGAGCGCGACGTAGAGGAAGATCAGCGGCAGCAGGTTGGGCAGCAGGTGCACGAACATGATCCGCACGTTGCCGGCACCGCCGGCGCGCGCCGCCTGAATGTACGGGCGCTCCTTCAGGGTGAGCACCTGCGAGCGGACGACGCGGGCTGGGGACCGCCAGAACAGCAGCGCGAGGATGATCACGATGTTGCGCAGGCCCGGCCCGAACAGCGCCAGGAAGACCAGCGCGAACGGCAGAAACGGGATCGCGAGCGCGACGTCGGTCACGCGCATCAGGGTCTGATCGACGAGGCGGCCGTAGTAGCCGGCCGTGAGACCGACCAGCGTCCCGATGATCGCGCCGCCTCCGGCGGCCAACAGGCCCACGAAGATCGCCATGCGCGCCCCGTGCAGCAGCTGCACGAGCAGGTCCTGCCCGAGGCGGTTGGTGCCCGCGGGGTAGGCGCGGCTGGGCGGGAGGTTCTTCGCGATCCGACCGTCCTCGAGCGTGACCGACTCGAACGGGGGCGTCGTGCGGATCTCCGGGCCGATCCCGGCCGCGAGCAGGAAGAGCACCAGCATCACGATGCCGACCTTCGCGAGGTGATCGGACCACGCGATGCGCAGCGTCCCCGCAGCCCACGCGGCGCGCTCCATCAGCCAGCGTCGCGGGCCCGGCGCTGGCCGCGCCGCCGCCGCGCGCGCTACCCGCTCGGCGACCGAGTCCCCTGTCCCGGTCGATGGGGCGAGCGATGCCCCGGCGCCTTCTCCGGCCATCAGTCGTACCTCACTCGCGGGTCGAGGTATCCGTAGAGCAGGTCGGCGATCAGGTTCGCCACGACGACCGAGACGGCGACGAGGAAGAACGCTGCCTGCAGCACCGGGTAGTCGCGGTCGAGCATCGACTGCACGATCAGGCGGCCCGCGCCGGGCCACGAGAAGATCTGCTCGACGATCACCTGGCCGTCGATGATGAACGCGAATGTGACCGCCGTGGAGGTGATCACCGGCAGCATCGCGTTGCGCGCCGCGTGCACGGCGATCCGCCAGCCGGGGAGCCCCTTGGCCTTCAGGACCTCCAGGAAGTCCTCGCCGAGCACCTCGATGATGCTCGTGCGCATCAGCAGCATTGGTCCGTAGATCCCGGTCGCGATGATCGTCACCCCGGGCAGGATCATGCGCTTCCAGAAGTCGAGGCTCATCAGCATCTCGACGCGGCCGGGCAACTCACCGGGTGCCGTCATCCCCCCGGCCGGGAGCCACTGGCGCTGATACGCGAACAGCATCAGCACGAGCATCCCGATGAAGAACGTGGGCATCCCGCGGCCGAGCAGCGACACGAACACGATCGTCTGCTCGTAGCGCGAACCACGTCTCCAGCCGGCCGCCGCCCCGAGGATCACCCCCAGCACCGTCATCAGCACGAGCGCCGGGGTCAGCAGCAGCACGGAATTGAAGATGCGGTCGAACAACACCGGCGCGACGGGCTCGCGCAGCGTGAACGACGTGCCGAACTCGAGCAGCGTGAGGTTCCTCAGGTACCTCAAGTACTGGACGTGCAGCGCATCTTCGAGCCCCCATGCCGCGCGCAGCGCGAGGATGTCCTCCCTCGGAAGCGCCTCGTTGACGAAGCGCGAGGTGGGGTCACCCGGCGCCACGCGCAGCAGGAAGAAGAGGATCGTTGCGATCGCGTACACGGTGACGACCATGAACGCGAACCGGCTGACAAGGTATCGCCTCATGGGCGGCCGTCTCCGGCGATCGTCGACGCGAGTCCCAACCTAGACGCGACCACCTGGCGGGCCCACGTCGGCGGCCTTCGGGCCCCACCAGTCGTTGGGGCGCGACGTGACCTGCTCGATGCGCCGCTTGTAGTCGGCGTCCTCCGCATTCGGGTACAGCAGCCGTCCGCTGCTGTCCCAGCTGTAGCCGGCCTTCACCAGGATGTCGCGCGCCTTCGCCATGTCGAAGCCAATGGGGTCCAGCTTCGGGTTCCCCCAGAAGCCGGCCGGCGACATGAACGTGCCGGTGTCCGCTACGTCCGCGAGCCCCTCGAGCACGACTTCCGCACTGAACTTCTTGTCGGTCGCGTGGAACCACGCCTTCCGCAGCTCGATGTCACGCCACGGCATGCGCTCCACGAACGGGAGCATGAGGTACCAGCCGAGGTCCTTCGTCACAAGCGTCTTGACGTGCGAGAACTTCCCGGCCTGATCGAGCAACGACTTCGTCGGGATCAACATGCGGTCGATCTGTTTCGCCTGCAGCCGCCCCATGTTCCCGTCGACGGTGGGCGCGACGAGGTAGAGGAGCTCGTCCATCACCGGCGGCGAGAAGTGGTTCGGGTTGCGCTTCAGCAGGAGCTGGTCGTCCTTGCGGTAGTCGACCCACTGGAACGGCCCACTCCCGATCGCGGTTGCCGGGCTGTTCACGACGAAGTCCGTCAGCTTGGGCGCGCCCTCCCAGATGTGCTTCGGCAGGATGACCGCGATCATCGCAACGATCGTGAGGAAGTCCGCTCGCGGCTCCTCGAGGTTGAAGCGGACGACGCCCGCGCCCGCGTCCGTGATCTGCACGCTCTTCACGGGGCGCCAGACGAGGCTCAGGATCCCGGGCTGCTCCTTCTTCAGTCGCTCGAACGTGAAGACCACGTCCTCCGGGGTGACGGGCCTCCCGTCGTGCCACTTCATCCCGGGCCGGAGCTTCATGTCCCAGGTGACGTCGTCGACCTTCTTCCAGGACTCCATCGCCCAGCCGCGAACGCTGAGGTCGGTGTCGAGCTTGACGAGGGTGTCGTAGACGAGGCGAAGGATGTTGCGTCCACCACCCGTGGTCGCAACGATGTTCGTCGTGTCGACGAGCGCGGTCTGGCCGATCGTGAAGCGCTTGCGCGTCCCCTTCGGCTTGGCCTGCAGCAGGCCGTACGGTACGAGGTCACCGAAGAGCCCGTTCCCCGTGATCGCCGGTGCCACCGGCTCCCAGTCGGCTGCGTTGTAGGCCTCGGCGACCTTGTCGTACACGAGCGTGTGCGTGTAGTAGTCCTCTCGCAGCACCTGCTGCGCCTTGAATACGGCCTCGCGCCGCTTCTCGACGTCGGTCGCCTTGAGTTGCGTTTCGACGGCCGCGTCGTAGGCCTTGCTCTTGTAGTTGCCGTAGTTGCGCTTGCCGGGCTCGCCCTCCGGCCCGTACGCGCGAGACACGATCCACTCCGTGGGATCGAAGCGCTCGGGCCGCAGCGGTGAGCCGTGCGTCTCGATGTCCCCATAGCGGCGGTCGAAGATCGCCGCCAGCCACTCGGTGTTCGAGACGGGCACGAGGTTGAACTTGAGCCCGATCTTCTCCCAGTCGGTGGTGAACTTGCGCAGCGACTCCGTCCAGAAGTCGCCGGACGGGTACACGATGGTGAGGTTCGGGATCCGCTCGCCGGGCGGAAGCGCGGACTTCGCAGGTACCGGCGTCGGGGTGCCGACGCTCTTCGCGGGCGTGGTCGGCTTCTCGTCGCTGCACCCGAGCATCCAGAGGCCGAGCGCCCCAAGTCCCGTTGCTCCAGTCGCGAGCACCTGACGTCGCGAGAGGCGACGTTGCCAGCCCTGGCCGTCGTCCGAACGCATTCCCGTTTCCCTCCTACTCGTGCGGGTCCGGCAACATCGCGCATGTCGGCACGCCGCGCGTTCACGTTGCGGGCAATCTGATAGAGTAGTCTCGACAGAATGTCAATGAGCCGATCGGCTCAAGCACGTCGGCGCTGGGGACGGCGAGACGGTTGAGCCGACACCGGTCGGAGTGCGAGCCGTGGATCGACGTCCTGCCTCGCGGACCGAGGATCAGCAGCGATCCTCGCGCGCGCCGTCGGGTCGGCGTCAGCAGGCGAGCGGGCCGGTGTCCGCGATAGGTCAGGGCGAGCGAAGAGGGGGCGGTAGGCCGACGGCCCCGGCGACCCGGCAGGGCGCGGAGACCCGAGAGAGGCTGGTGGAGGCCGCGATCGACGAGATCCTCGAGCGCGGCTTCGTGCGCGCGCGGGTGGAGTCGATCACGCGGCGCGCGGGCCTGGGCTACGGGACGTTCTACTGGTACTTCTCCAGCAAGGTCGACCTCATCCGCGAGCTGGCCGAGTCGGTCTATGGGGAGATCTACGACGCCGCGGTGGCGCACGAGCCGGATCCGGAGCGCCCCGTTGTGGAGCGCGCATTCAACAACATCCTCGCCTCACTCCGCGTCTGGGCGCGCTACCGGCGGGCGCTCACCGTGCTCGAAGACGCGGTCGGTGCCGACCGCTTCGTCGCGCTTCGCGTCCAGCAGCTCCAGCGCCGCGCCGCCGACCGCTACGCCGAGAAGCTCTCGTTCCCGATCTATCACCCGGTGGACGACCGCCTGCTCATCGCGCGACTCGCGTCGGCGGTCGGGTACGAGGTGGCGCGGTTCTGGGCCCGCGAGGCTGCCAACGACGAGTTGCTGCGCGGCGAGCAGGGGCTGCAGCGGGTGGCCCGCATCGCCGCGATGCTGAACCTCGCGCTCGTCGACCCACGGGCGCTCGGCGTGAGCGAAGAGGCGCTTCGGTCGTTGCTTCCCGGCGCTCGCGTCGATCAGGACAAGGGAGCCTCGCAGGGAGACTCGTTCGAGCGGAGGTGATCGCGCCTCCGGACCTTCGTTCAGGGCAGCGCGTCACCGCCGAGATTGGCTCGTACAAGCGGTCGGGACGCGTTGCGCGCAGTGAGCCCTCGTCCGCGAGTCGAAGACGCGCGCGACCGCATCGGTGCGCTCCTGCGCACGCGGAGAGAAGCGGGGCTGACCCGGCGCGCCGGGCGGGTGAGTCGCGGATCGGACCCGACTCACTCCCGCGGCGTGCCCGGGACCTGCAGCCGGTACAGATCGGCGAGCCGCGTCATCAGCGTTGACATGCGGATGTCGTCCTCGAGCGTCGGGAACACCATCCGGTTGATCGAGTCCTTCATGAGGCCGAAGTAGTTGTGGAACCGCTCGCCGGGCTGCGCGAGTCGTGCCGCCAGTGCCTCGGTGCGCGGCTCGAGCTCGGCCCGCGGCACCACTTCCGTCACCAGCCCCAGGCGGTGCGCCTCCACGCCCGACATGGGCTCGGGTCGGAAGAGCACCTCGTTCAGCTGCTTCAGGCCGAGGTAGCGCGAGAGGAACACCATCCCTAGGGGGATCCCGTGCGCGCCGAAGCGCATGCCGAGCTGCGCATCCTCGGCGGCGACCGCGAAGTCGGACGCGAGCAGCAGATCCATCGCGGAGCCGAGGCAGTAGCCGTGGACCTGCGCGATCACCGGCTTCGGGACCCGCCGGATCACGCGCTCGAGATGGAAGTATGGGTGCCGCTCGAGCGCCATCGCCTCGATCTCGGGGTCGTGGTAGCCGCGATCGTTCGGGTCGTCGCCCGAGCAGAACGACGGCCCCGCGCCCCGCAGGATCACAGTCTTCCCCGGGTGTCGAGCGCGGCCGCCTGCAGAGCGGCCACCACCCTGTCGCCCAGGCCCTCGCTCAGCACGTTGTGCTTCTCGGGGCGGTTCAGCGTGAGCCGGGTGATCGGTCCCGGGTCGATGAGCAGCTCGTCGTCGGCCACGTCGCGCCTCCCCTCGGCTCGCCCTCGGGGCTGCCGGGTCGAACGCCGGTCCGCGACCGCCGGTCGCCCCGGCACGGCTCTCGATCTCCTCCGGCGCTCCGAGAGAGTGCGACCGCGGGCGATGTGCGCAACGCATGGCGCGCGCCCGCGCGGGGTCGGGCGTGCGACGGCCGCACCAGCACGCGAGCGTCCGACGGAGTGGGGCTCCCGGACGTGCGGACCCGGGGGCCCCCGTTTGCACGCCGAGCGCGCAGCCCCCAGCGACGAAGCGCCGCTGCGCGCCGGCCCGCGTGCCTTCAGTCCAGGTTGCGCAACTGCGGGAGCGACGTGTACAGCGCGGCGACCACGAGCACGAGCACCGCGGCGGAGCCGCCGATCGCCCACTCGGCGCCCACCGCCTCGGCCAGGAACCCGAGGAAGAAGACGCCGAGCGACATCAGGCTGAACTCCATCATGTAGATGCTCATCACGCGGCCGCGGTAGACCTCGTCGACGTAGTGCTGCAGCAGCGCGTTGCTGATCGACATGCGCCCCTGCTGCGCGAGCCCGACGAGCACCATCAGCCCCATCGAGAGCACGAAGCTCGTCGACCACGCGAAGACGATCAACGTAAGGGCGAGCACGAGCGCGGCGCCGAGGAGGATGCGCCCGCGATGACGGGGCGGCATCGAGGCCAGCACGAGCGACCCGACGAGCGCGCCGCTCCCGCTGATGCTCATCAGCAACCCGAGCTCCTTGGCGCCGCCGCCGAGCCGGTCCTCGACGAAGCCCGGCAGCAGCATCATGTAGGGCATCGACCCCATCACCACGAGGAAGTTCACGACGAGCAGCATGCCGATCAGCCGGTTTCGCCCGACGTAGCGGAAGCCGTCGACGAGCTCGACGACGCTGCGCGCGCCGCCACGCCCGCGCATCGCCACCGCAGGCGCAGCGACGGCAGCGGCCACCGGCTCCGCCGCGGGCGCGGGCCGCGCCGGGATCGGCAGCATCGTCGCGACAGCGAACATGTAGAGCCCGGTGATGATGAAGTAGACCCAGGCCGACCCGACGGCCGCGATCAGCAGCCCGGCCGCCGCGGGTCCGACGAGCCGCATCGTGTTCATGCCGGCGGAGTTGAGCGCGATCGCGTTCATCAGCCTCCGCATCCCGACGAGCTCGGGCACGATCGACTGGCGTGCCGGCATCATGATCGCCTGCACGCCGCCCTGGAAGATCGCGCTGATGAAGAGGTGCTCGAAGCGGAGCATGCCGAGCGCGAGCAGCACGGCGATCGCGAGCGAGTTCACGGCGCTGAGCGCCTGCGCCCACTGCATGATGTGCTTCTTCGACACGCGGTCGGCGAGCACGCCGCCGGCCATCGAGAGCGCGAGCCCGGGGAGCGCGTTCGCCAGCGACATCAGGCCGAGCGCCGCGTAGGAGCCGGTGAGCTGGAAGGTGAGGTAGCCCTTCACCACCAGCTGCATGTTCATCGACGAGAACATGCCGAACGCGGAGAGCACGAACCACCGGAACGCCGGGATTTGCAGCGAGTCGAACGTGCGGGAGACGACGCCGCTGGCCGGAGCGCGAGGCGTCGCGGGCGGGGCGAGCGCGACCGGGGCCGACGCGCCCTCCGCGCCGGCGGCGAGCGCCCCCACCGGCGCACGCGGATCAACCAGCCGGGGGCCCTGCTGCTCCGGTTGTGCCGTCGTCGTCATCTGGCGCCCTCGCACTGTACGGATGGAGGCGACGCCGGTTGGCCACCCGACCGTGACGTTCACGGTAGGGTAAACATGACCGGTCACAGATGCAACCCGGTCGGCGAGGGGGGGGGCGCGCAGCCGGCCGCCGCGTGATCGCGCGCTTACGGCGCGCCCCGCTGCCCCCGATCCCGGCTCCCCTCGCCCGCCTGCGCGCCGGGGTTCGGCCCGCGCCGCCGCGCCATCCAGAGGAGCCCCAGCGGGAACGCCACGATCGCGGCCCCGAGCAGCCCGACGTACGCCGCCGTTGGCAGCCCGAGCAGGTGGTCGATCTCGTCTCGCAGCCAGCGCGCCAGCGTCGGGTCGACGGCCTCGGAGTGGTGCAGGACGAAGCGGAACAGGGCCGTCCCCACCGGGTCAGCTCGCGGCCGTCGGGTATGACCTCCCGGTCGCGGCGGCCTCCGCGGTCACCGGCTGGAACCGGGTCGAGTACGCGCGCTCGCGGATCGTGAGGCTGAGCAGGCCGGCCACGACGAGCAGCGCCGCCGCGGCGAGGAACGAGACGTCGTACGTGCCGAAGCGGTCGAACGCGAACCCTGCGACGAGCACGGCGGCCGCGCCCCCGAGCTGGTGCGCCATCGTGACGAGCCCGTTCAGCGTGCCGATGTGCCGGAGCCCGTAGACGTCGGCGGTGAGCGAGGTCGTGAGCGGGACCGTCGCGAGCCACGACATCCCGCCGATCACCGCGAACGTCCACAGCGCCGGCACGCCCGGCAGCGCCACCAACATGACGAACGCGACCGCGCGCACGAGGTAGACCCCGCCGAGGAGGTTCTTGCGCTGCATGCGATCCGAGATCGCGCCGACCGTCAGCAGCCCGGCGCCGTTGATCGCGCTGAGCAGGCCGAAGGCGAGCGCGGCGGTGCCCGGCGAGATGCCCTCGGTTGCAGCCCAGCGCACGTAGTGCACGGACGCCATCGCGGTCGTCACCCCGCACACGCCGTAGGCGAGCGAGAGCTGCCAGATCGGCGACGTGCGGAACGAGTCCGGCCACTCGCGCGCGACGAGCGGTCCCGTCTGCGCGTGGACGGCCGGGCGCGGTCCGGCCCCCACGCGCTCGTCGTGGTGGTCGTCGCCGTCCGCCTGCAGGCCGAGCTCGCCTGGGTCCGACCGCACGATTGCAAGCAGCAGCGGCACGCCGAGCGCGAGCACCAGCCCGCCCATCGCGAGCCACGCGACACGCCAGTCGGTCGCAAGCAGCAGGTACGCCGCGAACGGCACCAGCACGATCCCCCCCGCGGAGCCGCCGAACGTGACGAAGCTCATCGCGGTGCCGCGGCGGCGCTGGAACCAGCGAGACACGACCGCGGCGGCGGGCGTGGGGAAAACCCCGCCGCCGGCCGCGGAGACGACGAACCCGTAGAGCACGAGCAGCGCGAAGACGTTCTGCGCTCCGGCCATCGCGACCGTGCCGAGCCCCATCGCGACCGTGCTGGCCACCAGCACGCGCCGGCCGCCGAACGCGTCGGTGAGCCGCCCGAAGAGCGGCTGGCTCAGGCCGTTCCCGACCCAGCCGACCGCCGCCGCGGCCGAGATCGTGCCCACGGAGACGCCGAAGTCGCGCTCCCACGACTCGACGAAGACGCCGAACCCCTGGCGCGTGCCGACGCCGAGGAACGTCGCGAAGAAGAGCGCACCGACGACGTACCAGCCGTAGAACGCGCCGCGCCGCCCGTCCGGCTCAGAACGGCTCACGGAACGCAGTCGATCGAGGAGGTGCCTGTCCATGGGTGCAGTCTACCCGCACCGTCCCCCCCGCCACCCCTCGCCTCTGCGGCGAGTCGTGGATGTAGGATGCCCGGCATGCCAGGCGACGCCGGGTCGGTGATGCGGCAGGTCTTCGAGCCACGCTCGGTCGCGGTGGTCGGCGTGCCCCGTCGCGAGGGGCTCGGGCGGCGCTTCCTCGAGGCGCTGCAGTCGCCGGGCTTCAGGGGCGACGTCTACGCGGTGAACCCCGGCGCCGACGAGATCCTCGGCGTGAAGTGCCACCCCACCGTCTCGGCGATCGGCCGCCCGGTGGAGCAGGCGATCGTCGTGGCGCCGCCGGATGCGGCGCCCGGGATCGTCGCGGACTGCGGCCGCGCCGGGGTCTCGGTGGCGATCATGTTCGTCGCGGGCTTCGACGAGCTGCACACGCCGGAGGGTGACGCGCGCGCCGCAGCGCTGCTCGCGGCCGCGCGCGAAGGCGGCGTGCGGATGATCGGCCCGAACTGCATGGGGGTGTACTCCCCCGCGGTCGGGCTCGGCCCGTTCCCCGGCGTCCCCACCGAGGTCGGCGACACGGCGTTCATCTCGCAGAGCGGCTCGCTGATGAGCATGTTCACGCGCGAGAGCACCGCGCGCGGCTACCCCGCGAGCAAGGCCGTCTCGGTCGGCAACCAGCTCGACCTGCAGGCCGCGGACTTCCTCGACCACCTCAGTGACGACGCCGCGACGCGCGTCGTCGGGATGTACGTGGAGGGCGCGCGCGACGGGCGGCACTTCTTCGACGCACTGCGCGCGACCTCGGCACGCAAGCCCGTGGTGCTGTGGAAGTCGGGCCGCACCGAAGGCGGCGCCCGCGCGGCGCGCAGCCACACCGGCGCGCTGACCGGCTCGCGCTACGTGTGGGAGGCGGTCGCCCGTCAGGCCGGCGCGGTTGTGGCGCGCAACGCGGAGCAGGTGATCGACCTCGTCGTCGCGCTCCACATGCGGCCTGCGCCCGCCGGCCGGCGCATCGCGATCGTGACGGGTCCGGGCGGACCGGGCATCTCCGCCGTCGACGCCCTGGAGGAGGCCGGGCTGGCGCTCGCGCGGCTCGCGCCGGGGTCGATCGAGCGACTCTGGGCCGAGATCAACCCGGTCGGCACCTCGCCGCGCAACCCGATCGACGTCGGCCTCGGCGGCTCGCTCGAGGCGTTCGAGCGCGGCGCGCGCATCGCCGCCGCCGACCCCGCGGTGGACGGCGTCGTGATCATCGGCGGCGGCGGCGGGGGCGAGGGCGCGCGCCGCTTCGCAGAGGCGATGGTCGGCGCGCATCGCGACGCGCGGGTCCCGTTCGCGATCGCGACCGCGATGTCCGGCCCCGCGGAGGCCTCGCTGCAGCGGCGCTACGTCGACGCCGGCATCGGCGTCTTCCCGACCGCCGACCGCGCGGTGAGCGCCTTCGCGGGTGCCGCGGCCTACGCGCGCTTCCGGGGCGAGATCGGCGCGCCGCTCGACTGAGCGGCGAGGTCGGCGCTCGGCGACGCCGGGGGTGAGTCGCCGCAGCCGGCCGCTCAGCGCCAGCCGACGCTGACGATCTCGACGGGCTCCGCGATCCCCTTCAGCGAGACGGTGCGCGGGTCGCCTGTGGCGCGCCGGTCGCCCGCCGTCTCCCGGCTCGCGAGGATCTGGCCGCCGTCCGCGAGCGCGGCGATGCGCGCGGCCTGGTTCACGCCGATCCCCGAGAACTCGTGCCCGAGCTTGGCAACGTTCGCCGTGTGCACGCCGATGCGCACCTGCGGCGCGAACCCGTGCTCGCGCCGGTGCTCCGCGAGGCGGCGCTGGATGGCGACGGCGCAGCCCGCGATGGCGCTGCTCCAGCTCGCCGGCGGCCGGCCCGCCGCCGCCGCCGCCTCGTCGAGCAGCGCGAGGCCCTGTTCGGGATCGCCGGCGCGGACGACCGCCATCCCCTGGGCGACGCGCCCGTACCCCTGGAGGTCGCGGTCGCCGTAGCGCGCGCCGAGATCGACCGCGCGCTCGGCGAGCGCGAAGGCGCGCTCGCCGTCGCCGTCCACCAGCGTCTCGTCGCCTTCGACCATCGCGAGGTAGCCGTGCGCCACGCCCTCGGGCTCGCCCTGGAGGATCCGCGCCGCGCACGCCCGCCAGCCGCCCGCCGCCGCCTCCGAGGAGCGCTGGCGGTGATCCATCGCAAGCAGGCACGCGACGTACGCCGCTCGCACCGTGTCGCCGTCCTTCAGGTACGCGGGCACGGCGCGCTCGCGGGCGCCGATCGATCGGTCGGGGTCGCCCGCCCACCACGCGACCGAGCCGAGGAGCTCGAGCCCGGCGGCGTCGAGCCGCCCGTCCCCGTCGATCTCGACGAGCGGCTCGTACGCCTCGCGCCACGCGCGGCGGTCGGCGGCCTCACCCGTCGCATCCAGTCGCTGGTCGATCGCGTCTCTCGTCGTCGGCGTGGCCTGGGACGAACGGGTACGTGCCATCGCAGGTCCATCGCGCGGGGCGCGGGGAGGGAAGGCCTGGAGGCGCGGCTGCGCCCCACCCGGCCCGAGAGGCGCGCGAACCTGACACGGCCCCGCCACGGTGACGGCTGGCAACGCGATGGTCCTCGTCTAGACCGCCCACGTCCGCGGCGGTCGGGGACGAACGGGGGAGCGCCGTGAAGATCACCGCGATCACGACCTTCGTCGTCGACGCGGGCTGGCGCCCGTGGCAATGCGTCGCCGTGCGCACCGACGAGGGCCTGACCGGCTACGGGGAGTGCTCAACGGCCGCAACCCGTACGGCATCGTCGGCGCGGTCACCGACTTCGAGCCGGTCGCGCTGCGCCGCGACCCGCGCGCCGTGGAGTCGGTGTACTGGGACCTCTATCGCGTCGCGCGGCAGAGCCCGGGCGGAATCGCCGCGAAGGGCGATCGCGGGGATCGAGCTCGCGCTGTGGGAACTCAAGAGGAAGGCGCTCGGCGTCCCGGTGCACGAGCTCTTCGGCGGCCCGGTGCGCGAACGCCAGCGCCTCTACTGGTCGCACTGCGGCTCCTCGCGCGCGCAACCACGAGCTGATCGGCGCGCCTCCGATCGACTCGTACGACACGATCGTGCGCCTCGGCGATGGGCATCGCGGCGGGCCATCAGCGCGCTCAAGACCAACGTCGTGATCCCGGGCACCCCCGCGCGCACCCACGGCTTCGGCGGCGGACCGACCGATCAGACCGTACCGGTCGAGATCCTCCGCGCGATCGAGCGACTGCTCGCGGCGTTCACCGAGGGCGTCGGCCCGGACGTCGAGATCGCGCTCGACCTGAACTTCCACTACAAGCCGGAGGCTGCTGTCACGATCTGCCGCGTCTCGGAGCAGTTGAACATGCTCTGGGGCGAGGTCGACATGTACGAGCCGCACGGGCTGCGCCGGGTGAAGGGAGCGCACGACCGTGCCGATCACGCCCGGCGAGAACCTGTACGGGATCCGCGACTACCGCCGGTACTTCGAGGCGCGCGCGATGGACAACGTCATGATCGACATCCCGTGGAACGGCTTCGCGCGATCGCGACGTCGCGATGCTCGCCGAGAGCTACGAGCTGAACGTCGCGCCGCACAACTTCGACTCGCACCTCTCGAGGTACATCGCGCCGCACCTCTGCGCGACGGTGCCGAACGTGCGGATCATGGAGATCGACATCGGCGACGTGCCGTGGAACGACGAGACTCACCGGCGGCGCGCTGGAGTTCGAAGGGGGGACGCTCGCGATCCCGAGCCGCCCCGGCGGGGGATCGACCTCGACGCGCGTGTCGCGCGGGCGCACGTCCGGGAGCGCGGCCGCGGGCCGGGGTACGTGGGGCGGACGCGCTGAACGGGGGCGGCGGCGGCCGCCACCGGAGCCCCGATCCGCAGGACCGGTATAGAGTGCGCGGGCAGGCGAAGGAGGAGGCGATGGTGGGCTGGGAGGACGCGTACCGCGCGAAGCTGAGGGGCGCCGACGAGGCGGTCGCCGCGATCCCGGACGGGTCACTGGTCGTCTTCGGCATGGCCGTGGGCGAGCCGCCCGCTCTGCTCGAGGCGCTCGCCAACCGCGCGCGCGCCGGCGACCTCAAGGACGTCCGCGTGACGACGCTGCTCCCGATGGGCGGCTCGGCGCGCACGATCTTCCAGCCCGACGTCCGCCACGCCCTCCACTGGGAGTCGATGTTCGCGAGCGGCGCCGACCGCGAGCTGCTCAAGCACGGCGACGCCGTGTTCAACCCCGCCTACTTCCACCAGATCCCGCGCCTCATCACCGAGTTCATGGACGTCGACGTCGCGCTCGTGAAGGTGTCGCGCATCGACAAGCACGGTTTCATGAGCCTCGGCACCGACGTCGACATCAACAAGGCCGCCATCGAGAAGGCACGCTACGTCGTCGCCGAGCTCAACCCACAGATGCCGCGCGTCCACGGCACCGGCTGGGTGCACATCTCCGAGGTCGACGCCGTCGTCGAGCACGATGCCCCCCTCAACGAGCTGGCGACGCAGCCCGAGCGCGAGGAGGACACGCGCATGGGCGCGCTGATCGCGGAGATGATCCCGGACGGCGCCTGCATCCAGCTCGGGATCGGCGGCGTGCCGAACGCGGTCGCCAGGAACCTCATGCACCACCGCGACCTCGGGATCCACACCGAGATGTTCGTGGAGTCGATGGTCGACCTGGTCGAGTCCGGCGTGGCGAACGGCTCGAAGAAGACGTTCCATCCGGGGAAGGCGATCTACGCGTTCGCGGCGGGCTCGCGGCGGATGTACGACTTCCTGGACGACAACCCGTACATCGAGGCGCACCCCGTCTCGTACACGAACTTCCCGCCGAATATCGCGCGCAACGACCACATGATCTCGGTGAACTCGACGATCGAGGTCGACCTCACCGGCCAGTGCTGCTCGGAGTCGATGGGTGCGGTGCAGTTCAGCGGCACCGGCGGCCAGCACGACTACGCGCGTGGCGCCTTCGACTCGCGCGGGGGGAAGTCGATCATCGCGTTCTACTCGACCGCGCGGCAGGGTGCCGTGTCACGCGTGGTGCCGACGCTCACCCCGGGCGCGGTCGTGACCACGCCGCGCACCGAGGTGCACTGGGTCGTCTCCGAGCACGGCGCGGCCTGCCTCAAGGGGAAGTCGACGCGCGACCGGGCGCAGGCGCTGATCGGCCTCGCGCACCCGAAGTTCCGCGAGTCGCTCACGCACGAGGCGAAGAAGCTGGGCTACCTGTAGCCTCCCGCTCTCCGTCGCCCGCCGGCGTTCGCGCGGCCGGCTCCTCGCGCACGGGGACGCGCCCGAAAGCGATCAGCAACGCCACGTCGTAGGCGCCCTTGATCGCGCCCGCTGCCACGAGCTGCAGCCCGAACGGCCCCGCGGCGAGCAGCGCCCCTCCCGCCAGCGGACCCGCCGCCGTCGCCAGCGAGCGCGCGACGTTCGCGACGCCCACCGCGGCCGCCCGCTCCTCCGGCGCGACCACCGAGACGATGTAGGTCGTGCGCGGGGCCACGTCCATCTGCGAGAGCGACGACCGCACGAACAGCAGCGCGAGCGCGACCGGCAGTGTGGGCGCGAACGGCACCAGGGCCAGAGCGACGTTCGAGGGGAGGTGCGTGTAGGCCATCGTCCGGATCAGGCCGATGCGGTCGGCCAGCGGCACGGCGAGCAGCATGGACCCGGCGGCGAGGAGCCCGATCGCGAAGAAGATCGCGCCCGTGGCGGCCACCGAGAGCCCGTGGTGCTCGAAGAGCCACAGCGCGAGCACGGAGTCGACGACGAGCCCGCCTCCGAAGGAGTCGATCGCGAACAACGCGGCGAGCCCGGCGACGCGTCCGCGCGACTCCCCGAGCCGGGCGCGGCGGGCCCGCGCGTCGGCGGCGAGCTCGATCGCCGGGGAGACGCCCCGGTACACGAGCAGCAGGCTCACGCCGAGCAGGCTGTATCCGACGAAGACGAGCCGGAGCGCATCGGCCGCGTCGATCCCGAACGCGCGAGCGCCCGCCACGGCGCCGCCGGTGGCGAGCGCGCCCGCCGCCGCCGAGATGCGCCCGACCAGGTTGTACCGCGCGTAGAGCCACGTCCGCCGCGGCGCCGGCACCGTCTCGGAGAGGGCGGCCTGCTCCACCGGGAGGAACGCCGAGACGTCGCCCTGGCTCGGGTTGATCGTGCCGAGGAAGACGATCACGAGCAGCAGCGCGTACGCCTCGGCCGCGGCGAACGCGATGCCGCTGAGTGCCGCCAGCACCGAGGCACCCATGAGCACGCGCCGCCGGCCGATGCGGTCGACCCAGAACCCCACGGCCAGCGTGGCCAGCGACGAGCCGCTCAGGGCCGCGGTCGCGAGCACGCCGATCGCGAACGGACCGAAGCCCCGCTCGGCCAACAGCGCCGCGAGCGCGATGCTCGCGAGCCCGTCGCCGAACGCCCGCACGGCCTTGGCGCCCACGATGCGCCGGCCGTCGCGCGAGACGCCGTTGAGCCAGCGGTTCCGCGGGCGGGGCTCCGTTCCCACGCTCCGCCCCCGTGACGTCGCAGCTCGCGGTCGCGCTACCGGGCTGCTCCGTGCGCGTGCCCCTCGTGGCCGTCGTGCCCGTGCACGCACTCGCCCGGCGGGCAGTCGCAGGCCGCCGCCGGCGGCGCGACGTCGAGCGCCGGGTTCGCGTCGAAGAAGCCCCACGGCTTCAGCGCGAAGCCCGCACGGTGCACCGAGGTGATCGGGAAGTCCTCGGGCCGCACGATGTGGTTCACGCCGATCACGTACCAGAGCACGATGTCGCGATCCTCGAGCGGGCGGTTCGCCGCGGTGAACGCGGGCAGCCCGTCGCCCCCCTTCGACATCGACGGGTACGTGCCCGCGGGGTAGAGCTCGTCCGGCGCGTGCTGCGTCACCCAGAGCTGCCGGCGCGCGAAGGTCGCGCGCCGCGCGACCGCGGCCTCCTCGCCGGCCATCATCGCGACGGTCTCGCCCGGGAGCAGCGCGTACGCCACCGGCTCGCCGACCGCGTTCAGCCGCGAGGGATTCACGATCCGCCAGTGGCGCCCAGTCGCCGCGTTCACCGTGCGCGCGGACTCCGCCTCGCTGCGGATCGGCGTGAGCGCCGGCGCGAACGCGTTGTGGTGCGGGTTGTCGGGACCGGGCGGGAGCGGGTGCGTGTCGACCTCGTACACGGTGTTCCCGCCGCCGTCGACGTCCGCGTCGACGCGCATGCAGAAGAAGTGCTGGTGGATCGGACCGGCCACGTTCCGTGCGACGCGGTGCGCGGTCGGCGGGATCGGGCCGTCGCCCACGGCCATCGGCTGGATGATCCCGGTGAGCCTGACCTCGCACTCGATCGACGCGTCCTCGTAGAAGTACCAGTAGAACCCGTAGTCGTAGTTGCCGACGGTCGCCCAGGACGAGACCACCAGCCGCCTCGAGCGCCGCACCTCCGTCTGGCCGGCGGCGCGCGTGTGCTTCCAGAGGATGTTGAAGTCCTCCTCGTGGATGCAGATCGCGTTGGGCAGCACCCGCGCGGCCCCGTCGCCCCCCGCGACCACCCCGTCGAGGTACGCGATCTCCCCCAGGCAGTCGCACCCGCGCGTCAGCGCGTTCGTGGAGCGGCCGAGTCCCAGTTCCCCGCTGTCGAAGGCGTTCTTGAAGTACTGGCCGGGGGACGGGTCGCCGTAGGGCACCACCATCTCGGAGAGTCCCATGCGGTGCGCGATCGGGCGCACCCGGCCGCGGTCCTCGTAGGCGACCTCGTGCAGCACGAGGCCCTCGCGCGGGTGGAGCGAGACGCGCATCCGCCACCGCTGCCAGCGCACCCGGTGGCCCTCGATCACGAAGCTCGGCCCCTCCGGCTGCGCGATCTCGAGCGGCCGCAGGTCGTCGCGCAGGCGTGGCTGAGCCGCCGCGTCGTAGCGGGCGTCCGCGGCCGGGACGGGGGCGGCGCCCTCGTCGACCACGCGGATCACCTCGCGCGCGTTGAGGTCCACCACCGCGACCACGCCCTCGATCGGGCGCGCGTAGCCGTTGGCGTCGTCCGCGTCGCGGGCGTAGGCGATGCCGCGCAGGATGCGGCGGCCCTCCTCCGCCGGGTCGCCGAAGTTCCCCGCCGGCCACGGGTCGATCTGCACGCGGTCGAGGTCGGTGACGCCGCGGCGGCGCAGCGCCGCCTGCCAGCGCGCGTCGGCGCGGATCACGCGGTCGGCGTCCGCGAACTCCTCGAGGATCGGGTACGGCTGCACGCCGGGGCGGTGCGTCCACGCCTCGACCGCGCCCGCGGCGAGGTCCACGCGGCCCTCGAAGACGCGCCCGTCCGCGCGGTCGATCGCGACCACCGCCGCCCGCCGCTCGATCGGGCCGCCGGCGCGGAACGCCGCGACCGCGGCCTTCGCTGGCTCCTCGAGCGCGATCGTGACGAAGCGCAGCTGCTCGGAGGGGTGCCGCTGGCGGCAGAGCGCCGCGGCGCGCTCGACCTCGGGCGCGCTCAACGGGTCGAGCGGGTGCGCGTGGTTCGCAATCGCCGCCGAACCATGCGCGGCGTGAACTCCATGCTCGGTCGCCATGTCGTCCTCCTCCCCCGGCTCGCCCCGCTCTCCGGCCGGGCGCGCGGTGCGCCTCGCGGCACGATCGGCCGCACGCGGGCGCCTGCATATACTGCCGACTCGCCACCCCGCGTGCTCGCCCAGGAAAGGTATGCCCCCCCATGACGCTGCCGCTCGAGGGGATCAGGGTCGTCGATCTGTCCCGGCTCGCGCCGGGCCCGTACTGCTCGATGCTGCTCGGCGACCTCGGCGCCGACGTGCTGCTCGTGGAGGCACCGGCCGGCGCGGTGCCGGGCACCGGCGCCGCCGCCGCCCCGCCGGACGAGGCGGCGAAGCGGCGGCGCGCCCACAACCCGCTCGCCCGCAACAAGCGCTCGATCGTCGTGAACCTCAAGGAGCAGGAGGGGCGCGAGATCGTCCACAAGCTCGCGGGGGAAGCCGACGTCTTCCTCGAGGGGTTCCGCCCGGGCGTGGTCGAACGGCTCGGCGTCGGCTTCGAGCAGATCCGGAAGACGAACCCGCGCATCGTCTACTGCTCGCTCTCCGGATACGGGCAGACCGGGCCGTACCACGACATGGTTGGCCACGACATCAACTACATCTCGGTCGGCGGCGCGCTCGGCGCGATCGGGCGGCCGGGCCAGAAGCTGTCGATCCCGTACAACACGATCGCGGACTTCGCCGGCGGCGGGCTGATGTCCGCGTTCTCCATCCTCGCAGCGCTGATTGCGCGCGACCGCACCGGGCGCGGGCAGTACGTCGACAGTGCGATGTCGGACGGCGTGCTCTACCTGCTCGCCAGCCAGACGGGGGGCGTGCTCGCCGGCAACGCGCCGCCGGCACCCGGCGCGCCCGGGCTCGGCGGCGGCTCGCCGCACTACGACGTCTACGAGTGCGCGGACGGCAAGTACATCTCGCTGGGCTCGCTCGAGCCGCACTTCTGGGCCAACCTCTGCGAGGTCGCGGGCCGCCCCGACATGAAGCCGTACGAGTACGACGCCTCGAAGCACGACGAGTTCTCGCAGCACCTGACGACGATGTTCAAGAGGAAGACGCGCGAGGAATGGTTCGCGCAGCTGCAATCGGTGGAGCTGTGCGTGGCGCCGGTGCTCGACCTGCGCGAGGCGCTCGACAACGAGCACAACCGCGCGCGGGGGATGGTGGTGGAGGTGCAGGACCCGGAGGTCGGCACCGTGCGCCAGGTCGGGATCGGCCCGAAGTTCTCGGGGACCCCCGGGGAGGTGCGCACGACGGCGCCGTGGCCCGGGCAGCACACCGACGCCGTGCTCGCGCTGCTCGGGTACGACGAGGCTGCCCGGAAGGGGCTGCGTGAGCGCGGGGTGGTGGCGTAGCGGGACGCGCGAGCGGCCCCGCGCGGAACGGGCGGCCGCAGGCGGC
>VGNK01000008.1 GCA_016866055.1 Chloroflexota bacterium
CCGAGCGCGGCGCCTCGGGCGTGGGGGTGGCGGTGAGCGGCGGGGCTTCGCCGGTGCGGGCGCGCGTGGCGGCGCCGAGGATGGCGGCGACGAGGAGGCCGGCGGCTAGGAGCGCGAGCCGGGCGGCGTGCATCGGTTCATGCTACGCACGGGGACGCGGCGACTTCATCGGGTGCGTGGGGTGCGGCGCGATTCCGGTTGCCGGGACCGCGCGGTAGACTGCACGCGGCCTGGCGCCTGGTTTGGAGGAGGGGCTCGTGACGGTGATGCGGGGCGCGCTGCTGGGGAGCCTCGCGGCGGCGCTGCCGGTCGTCGCGGCCGCGCAGGAGGCCGAGGGTCGCGCGCTGCCGGCGCCGGCGGATTTCGGAGGCGTCGTGCTCGTGACGGCGCTGGCCGTGGGCGCGCTGCTGCTCGTGACGGCGGTCGGCTACCTCTACCGGCGCGAGCGGCGGCTCGACTGGGAGTTCCAGAAGCCGGACGCCTCGACGCAGGGGACCGAGGGTCACCACTAGGCACACATTCGACGGCGGCGGGGCGGAGGCGTGCGGCGCTCGTTGCCGCGGAGCCGCGCGGTCAGGGGCGGAGGGGCGTGACGATGATCGAGGTGGGTGCTCAGCTGCCGGCGTTCTCGCTTCGCGACACGAAGCGCGAGGAGGTCACGGACGCGGCGTTCAAGGGGTCCGTGTCCGTGTTCGCCTTCTTCCCGATGGCGTTCACCGGCGGCTGAACGACGGAGATGCGGGGGTTCCAGCAGCTGCACGGTGAGCTGGAGTCCCTGGGAGCCCGCGTGGCGGGCGTGAGCGCGGACACCTGGGCGGCGCTGAACGCGTTCGCCGAGCAGAACGGGGTGCAGTTCCAGCTGCTCTCGGACTGGCCGGCGATGAAGACGATCGAAGCGTTCGGCGTGCGGCGCGACGGTGGCCCGACCGCGATGCGCGTGACGTTCGTGTTCGACGCCGCCGGGGTGCTGCGCGGTGTCGTCGATGACCCGCGCGACATGAACGCGCACGCGCAGGGGGCGCTGAAGGTCGTGCGGGAGATCGCGGGCGGATAGCCTGCTGCTGCGTCGCGCGGGCGGCGTGCGGCCGCCGCCGGGACGGGCGAGCTCGCGTGTGCCCCGGCCGAGGGGCGGCCGGCTCCCGGTTCGGCGAGGGCTCGGGACGGCGGTGGTCGCGGGGATGGCCGTGCTCCTGCTGGCGTGCGCCGAGGGGCGAGAGGCCACGGCCATCGAGGCGCGTCCCACCACGGCATCGCAGGACGCGGTCGAGGACCTGATCCGTCGCGGGCTCATGCCGCAGCACGAGCGCGCGGCCGCGCGGCTCGCGGCGGTGGCGGAGGACCTCTCGCAGACGCTCTACTGCGTTCGGCACCGTTCTCGGTGGCTCGGCGGGCGTGACACCGAGCGGGAGACGTGCCACCGCGCTGGTCATCGCGCGGACGGTGCAACGAGTCCCACGTTCTACGACGCGTGCTTCCGCTTCGTGGTCGGCGGGGAGCGCCTCCCCTCGGCGTGCGCTCCGTTCCTCAAGGTGGAGCACTTGACGATGCACGGGCATCCGTGAGGAGGGATCCTCGACTGGGCCGTGCGCTGTGGTGCGAATTTCATCACAAAGAACGGTTGATCTCGGTGAGGGCTTTACACAGCGAAGTAGGATGGGTCCTGTAGAGCCGACCTCGTCGTCGAGGCGAGGTGTAGGTGATCGTGCAGGGGAGGGGCTGGATGTTCGATAGCAACTACTGGCAGCGGCGGTTCGGACGCCGCGCTGCGCTGCGCGGCGCGGGCGTCGCCGGCGTCGGGATCGCCGGAGCCGCCCTCATCGGCTGCGGTGGAGGTGAAGAGGCGGCGCCCGCGAAGACGGGCGCGGCCGCTCCCGCGAAGGCGACGCAGGTCGCTGCCGCGAAGGGGGCGGGTGAGCAGCCACAGACCGGCGGGACGTTCACGGTGGCGACGGGCGCGGAGCCGCGGAGCCTGGACCCGCACTTCGACGTCTTCATCCCGTTGCGCATGACGTACAACACGCTCACGCGCTTCTCGCAGGACCTGAGCCAGCTCGAGCCGGAGCTCGCGGAGAAGCTGCCCGAGGTCCCGGACGCGAACACCTACATCTTCAAACTGCGCAAGGGCGTGAAGTTCCACAACGTTGCGCCCGCCAACGGCCGGGAGTTCACGTCGGCCGACGTGAAGTACAGCATCAACCGGCAGATCACCGACGAGCCGGGGAAGTACCAGCACGCGTACTACTTCAAGGACAAGGTCGTCGACATCCAGACGCCGGACGCGCACACCGTCATCTTCAAGACGGGAAAGCCGTTCGCGCCGTTCCAGAACTACGTCGCCTCGCCGTGGACGCTGATGGTCAACCGCGAGACGGTGGAGAAGCACGGCGACCTGACGCAGGTGGCGGTCGGCACGGGGCCGTTCGTCTTCGAGCAGTGGCAGAAGGAAGTCCAGATCAAGTGGCGGAAGAACCCCGACTACTTCGTTCCTGGGCAACCGTACGTCGACAACGTCGTGCTGCTGATGGTGAAGGAGCCCGATACCCAGGCGACCATGTACATCGACCGCAAGCTCGACGCGGTGGCGGTCGGGCAGTCACAGCTGAAGCGCGTGCAGGACGCGCGCAGCAAGGACTCGCAGTACCAGGCGGTCCCGAGCCAGTTCTGGCGCGTGTTCCGCTTGATGCCGACGCAGAAGGACAAGCCCTACAAGAAGCCGTTCGACGACGTCCGCGTGCGCGAGGCGGTGGTGCGCGGGATCGACAAGAAGGCCGGCCTCGACCTCATCTACAACGGTGACGGGCAGCTGGCGCTCGGGCCGATCCTCTCGCAGTTCACCAACTGGGCGCTGAAGGAGGAGCTTGCGGGCTTCGACCCGAAGAAGTCCGCGGACCTGTTCGCCGCAGCCGGCAAGCCCGAGGTCAAGGGCCCGATGGTCTGGGCGTCGACCGGCCCGGAGCCGGACCAGGTCGCCGAGGTGATCAAGCAGCAGCTCACGAAGATCGGCGTGCAGGTCGAGCTCAAGCCGATGGAGCTCGCCGCGTACTACAACCTGATCTACCAGTACGACTACACGTTCTCGCACCACGTCCCGCTGAACAGCCCGGACCCGGACGAGAACCTGGCGGCGTACTTCGGGAAGAATGCGACCTACTTCAAGCACTACAACCCCGAGATCTTCGACCTCGTGGACAAGCAGGCCGCGACCGTCGACTTCAAGGAGCGCCAGAAGGTCGTGCTGGACGTGCAGCGGAAGATCGTGCTCGACTTCCCGCAGCGCTTCATGTGGACGACGAACGTGCACCAGTTCCTGGACAACCGCGTCAAGGGCTGGTGGTTCTCGCTCGACCGCTACGAGAACTACTGGGCGCCGCTCTGGATGTCCAAGAAGGCGTAGCCGGCGAACGAACGGAGCTCTGCGCGCGCCCGGCGGGATTGGCACACTTGCCGCCCGCCGGGCGCTGCGTGTACGCGGGGTGTGGCTCCCGGCCGGGGCGCGGAGGCAGCGGTGCAGAGGTACATCATCCGGCGGGTCGTGCTGGCGATCCCCACCGTGTTCCTGGTGGTTGCGTTCACGTTTTCGATCGTGCGGCTCGTACCCGGGGACGTGGTGCAGATCATGATGTCGGAGCGTCCGTACGCCACGGCTGCCGACATGGAAGCGATGCGCAGGGACCTCGGGCTCGACCGGCCGATCCCCGCGCAGTTCGTCTCGTACGTCGGTGACGCGCTGCGCGGCGACCTCGGTGAGTCACCGTGGACGCAGCGCTCGGTGACCTCGGAGATCAAGGGCCGCCTCCCGATCACGCTCGAGCTCGGCGTCTACTCGGTGCTGATCGGCCTGCTCATCGCGATCCCGATCGGGATCGTCGCGGCCATTCGGCAGGACACCATGCTCGACTACGTCGCGCGGAGCTTCGCGATTTTCGCGCTCTCGGTGCCCTATTTCGTGACGGCGCTCGCGCTCGTGATCTTCCCGGTCATCTGGTTCGGGTGGGCGCCGCCGCTCAAGTATGTTGGATGGAACGAGGGGCCGGTCGCGCACCTCTACTTCTTTTTCTGGCCGGCGTTGCTGCTCGGGATCAACTCGACGGGGAGCGTGATGCGCACCACGCGCACGATGATGCTCGAGGTGATGCGGCAGGACTACATCCGCACCGCGGAATCGAAGGGCCTCACCGAGCGTGCCGTGGTGCTCCGGCACGCCATGAAGAACGCGATGATCCCGGTGGTGACGCTGATCGGGCTGCAGGTGGGGTTCGCGATCAGCGGCACGCTGATCATGGAGCAGATCTTCAACATCCCAGGAATGGGTCGCTACTTCATCGGCGCGATCTTCTCCCGCGACTACTGGTCGGTGCAGGGCGTCGTGCTGGTACTCGCGATCGTGGTCGTGTCGGTGAACCTGCTGGTCGACCTGATGTACAGCGTGATGGACCCGCGCATTCGCTACGGGTAGGCGCGCAAGCGCCGGTGAGGGCGGGGAGTCAGTGACCCGCCGCCGGCGGACGGATGAGTGAGCGCATGAGCAACGTAACAGGTGCGGCACAGGGCATCGCGACGGGCGAGGTGGGCGGCCGGCACCGCTCCCTCTACCGCGACGCCTTCATCCGGCTACTCAAGGGGAAGCCGCTCGGCGTGGTCGGGCTGGCGATCGTGCTGGTCTTCATCGCGTTCGCGGTGTTCGCGCCAATGATTGCGCCGAGCGATCCGAACGAGCTTGCCGCGGGCCCGCGATTCTCGTCGCCCTCGTTCTCGCACCCGATGGGGACCGACAACCTCGGACGAGACGTGTTCAGCCGGGTGGTCTGGGGGGCCCGGATCTCGATCACGATCGGGATGATCGCCGTGGTCGCGGGGACGGTCATCGCGCTGTCGATCGGGCTCGCGTCCGGGTTCATCGGCGGCTGGGTCGACAGCATCTTCCAGCGCGTGGTGGACGCGTTCATGGCGTTTCCCGGGCTGGTGTTCATCCTCGCGGTGGTCTCGGTCTTCCATCAGTACAAGATCCCGTTCTTACCGGCGACGGGGATCATCCGTACCGAGAACATCGTATTGATGGCGACGATCGGGACGTTGTTGGGGGTCGGCGCGTCGCGGGTGATCCGCAGCAACGTGCTGTCGCTCGCGGCGACCACCTACGTGGACGCCGCGAGGGCGCTGGGCGCGGGCCCGATGCGGTTAATGCTCGTGCACATCCTGCCGAACATCCTGCCGCTGACGATCACGCTTGCGACGCTCTGGCTCGGGGCGGCGATCCTGCTCGAGGCGACGCTCAGCTTCCTCGGGCTCGGCGTGCCCCCGGACGTTCCGACGTGGGGCGGGATGCTCAGCCGCGAGGCGCGCCAGTGGATGGACCGCGCTCCATGGCTGCTGATCTCGCCGGGGATCGCGCTGAGCCTCGCCGTCTTCGGCTTCAACATGCTCGGGGACGCGCTCCGCGACGTGCTGGACCCGCGCCTGCGCAGCTAGGCCGCGGGGCGCGCGCCACCCCCCTGTCCCTCACCGCGGTCTGCGCCGGCACTCGCCCCCGAGGGCATGGCAGGAGCTCTGCGCGCCGGCGGGTGGAAGCGTCGCAACGCCCGGGAACGCCCCGCCCGCCAGCCGCTGGTCCTGGGGCTCGCCCAGGAGCCACTCGACGGCCACCTCGGCGCTGACGCAGCGCGGGCTGGGCCCGATGACCGTCACGGTCGGCTCGAACGCCGAGATCGACGGCGGGGTGGCGATCCGCTGGTCCGCGGGCTCCCCGGGCCGTCACGGGCGGCGCGGGCTCGCGGTCCGGGGCTGCCGCACACGCCGCCGCCGCCAGCACACGGAGCGGACGCCGCTATGAAGGCCCGTGGGGGGGGGGCGGCTTCGTCCCACGGGTGCAGCGTCCGGGGAGGTGCGTGGCGGCGGCCTGCGCGCGGCCGCCGCGCCTAGTGGTCGAGCGCGACGCCGCGCTCCATCGCGTCGATGATCTCCTGGCGCCGGCGCCGCACGTTGCTCAGGCGCTCGCGGAGCTCCTTCTGCATCTCGGTGAGCTGCTCGACCTTCCGGTCGACCACCGATAGCTGACGCTCGAGCGCGTCGGTGATCTGCTCGGTGCGGGCCTTGCGGGCGGGGAGCTCCCGGTCAGGCCGGAAGGTGTCGACGATCTGCTGCCGGAGCTCTTCGGCGTCCACCATCTCCTTGATCTCGGAGAGGGTGAAGCCCAGCAGATCCTGCAGGCGCTTGATGAACTCGATCCGCTTGATGTCCGGCTCGGAGTAGAGGCGGAAGCCGCCGTCCATGCGCTCGGGCGGCTTGAGGAGGCCCTTCTCCTCGTAGAAGCGCAGGGTGCGCTGGGTGACGCCGGTCAGCTCGGCGACCTCGCCGATCTGGTAGCGCGCGCTCCGATCGGTGGGCTGTTCACTGGTCATGGGGGGATCCTACGGACGGCGGAAACGGGGAGTCAACGAACCGACCCGCGCCCGCGTGGGTGTCTCTCGTTGAGCGCATCTTACGTAAACGTACTGGGGATCGCAACACAGTCCAGAGGGCGGCGGTCAACGGCACTGGGTGGCCCCGAGGCCCTTGCTAGCGGCGGTCGTCCTCGTCGTCCCCGTAGTGTCCGGGCAGCAGCGGCACGAGCGCGGGCCGCTCCCCGCGGGCACGACGTGGGGGCGGCACCTGCGCGGCGGCCTCGCGCGTCGCGCGCACGAGCGCCGGATCGGCTCCCACGAGCGCGATCGGAGCGCCGGCGTCGCGCCAGACCTGCAGGCCTTGCGTGCTCGGCGCTTCGGCGATCGCCGCGATCAGCGGGACGGCGGCGAGATCGGTCAGGCGCCGCAGCCGGATCTGCTCGCGCACGGTGATCGCCGAGCCGAGCCCCTCCACGATCATCGCGTCGAGGTTGATCGCGGCGATCGCGCGGAGGCGCTCCTCGCTCTGGTCCTCGCCGAGCCGCAGCACGCGTCCGAGGGTGACCACGGCGGGGACGTCGTCGCGCGGGAGGAGCGCGGTGGCCGGCGTCTGCGCGTCGTCGAAGAGGAAGAAGTCGGCGCCGGCGCGAGCGGCGTCGGCGACGCTCTCGACCGTCACGGCGTCGAGCCGCGCGCCGACGGGTCGGTCGCCGGCTGCCCTGACTGCGGCCTCGACGGCACCCGGGGCGGCGAGCAGCGCGTCGGCGCCAGCCTCCAGGGCGGCGGCGGCCTGCTCGGCAGAGGCGACCTCCGCCACGACGAGCACCTGACGCGCGCCGTCGCCGTCGCGCGTGGGGGCGAAGCCGATGCCGCCGCTCGCGGGCCGTCCCAGCTGGCGGATGCGACGCCGGAACTTGCTCATGGCTCTCCCGTCGTGCGCGTCGACCCGGCGCGAGCACCGGAGGAGGGGGATGGATGGAGCCGGCGGGGGGATTCGAACCCTCGGCCTGCTGTTTACGAAACAGCTGCTCTACCACTGAGCTACACCGGCTCGCGCGCAACCGCGCCGGGCGAGATCGCGCGATCAGGTCGCCTCGCAGCTTCACCTGCAGGGGGACCATTCTTCCCGCCGCCCCCGGCTCAGTCAATCGGGAGCCGGCTCCGCGTGGCGCGCCGAGTCGCCCTGCGGACGTCAGAAGCCCGGGGGCGGAACGAACGCCTGCCACTCGCGCTCCAGCAGGGCGGCGAACGCCAGCGGCGTGCGGTCCTCGAGGTACGGGCCGATCGCCTGCAACCCGAGCGGGAGCCCCTCTGCGCTGAGCCCCGCGGGGAACGCGGTCGACGGCTGGCCCGCGAAGGTGGCGAGCATTGGGTACGTGAGGTTGAGCTGCGCGGGCACCTCATCGCCGTCGACGAGCAGCACGCGCCGCGGCAGCGGAACGTCCGAGTGGGGGAATGCCGCGCCGAGCGCCATCGGTCCGATCAGCACGTCCCAGTCACCGAAGAACTCGCGCCAGGCGACGCGCGACCGCTCGCGCCGCTCGAGCAGCTCGAGGAAGCTCGGCGCGTCCAGGATCAGGCCGTCCGCCCGCGCCCGAGCGATCCCGTCGCCTTCCGAGCGGATCTCCTCCGCGAGCGCCGGACGAAGATCGCGGGGGATCGCGGTCGTGGTCATCGCCGTCAGCAGCCGCAGGTAGTCGTGGAAGTACGCCTCGAGGTCGAACGTGGGCATCGCGACGCGTACAGTCGCGCCGCGCGCAGACAGGAACGACGCGAGCGCATCGACGCGCCCCTGCATCTCCGCGGCGACCGGGCAGAAGGCGAACGCCGGCATCACGGCCACGCGGAAGTCGCCGAGGCCGCTCCGCCGGCTCGCGGGGATCGCGATCGACCACGCGCGGTCCTCGCCGGCCTCCGCCCCGCTCATGAGGTCGAGCAGCAGCTCGAGATCCGCGGCGCTGCGCGCGAGCGGTCCCTGCACGCCCATCAGCGCCGCCGGGTTCGGCAGGTCGCGCGCGGGGAAGCCGCCGGAGCGTGGGACAGCCGTCTCCGATGGGCGGTGTCCCCAGACGCCGCAGTACGCGGCCGGGACGCGGATCGAGCCGCCGATGTCGCTCCCGACCTCGAGCGGCGTCAATCCCGCCGCGAGCGCGGCGCCTCCGCCGCCGGTGCTGCCCCCGGGCGTGCGGTCGAGGTTCCAGGGGTTGCGCGTGCGCCCGTAGTTCGCGCTGTCCGCCTGCCAGTCGCCGAGCGCGAACGGGATGTTGGTCTTGCCGAGCAGCCCGGCGCCGTTCCCCAGCGTCGCCAGAGCAGCCGCCCCGTCGGCCGCCGGGCGGTATTCCCTGCGCTCCGGGAAGCCCGCGGACTGCGGCAGCCCGGCCACCTGCTCGGACTCCTTGAGCGTCATCGGCAGCCCGAGCAACGGCGCTCGCTCGCCGCGCGCACGGCGCTCGTCCGCGGCCGCCGCGGCCTGGCGCGCCCGGTGGAACGTGCGCACCGGGATCGCGTTGAGCGTCCCGTCGTGCTGCTCGATGCGCTCGATGTGCAGCTCGGTGAGCTCACGCGACGAGATGGTGCGGGCGTCCATCGCCTCGAGCATCGCGGCCGCCGTGCTGAACGGGCCTACCTCGTGCGGCATGCGTCGCGTCCCACCGGTCGGTCGCTCTCGCACGCTTCCTCAGCCCCGCAGCAGCTTGAGGAGCGTGCGCGAGGCGAGCGCCGCCGCGGTCGAGGCGAACGTGATTCCCGCGAGCGTGATGCGGGTCTGGTCGTACACGGGGTGCACGCGCACGCCCTCGGGCGCGAGCTCGATCACCGCGACCCCCGCGCGCGCCCGCCAGCCCCGCCGCCGCCCGCGTCCGGGGGGCCCCCGGACCCCCAGCCGAAGCCCACGCCGTACGTCACCTCTGCCACCGGGATCACCGTGCGGTCGCCCGCGGACACGGCCGTGCCGAAGCAGTGCGACGCCGGCGCGCGTTCCAGGACCTGGGCGAGCTCCCTCATCGCCTCGGCGTTCTCTATCGGAACCTCCGTTTGGACGCGGTCTCGCGGCGGGTGCCCGCGCGCGCACGTCCCGCGGGACCGCGCGCGCCGCACCCGGCGGACCGGCCACAGTCTATCGTGCCCCGAAGCGCGCGCGCGGCGGCGGTCGACCCACCACCCGAGCGCGAGCGCCGCTGCGCAGAGCATGAGCGTCCGGCGCACCGAGGTCACCCAGGGGTCGGCGACCGCCGGGATCGCGACCTCGTCGTCGCGAGCGCCCTCGTGCACCTCGACCACCACGGGGCGGAGCCGGCCCAGGGACAGCCGTACGCCGAAGCGTCCGCCCACGCCGAGCCGGATCTGCCGGCGCTCGACGCGCGGGCGCAGCTCGCGCGCCCGAAAGCGGCCCAACTCGACGTGCTCGACCTCCGTGATGACGAGGGCGCCGAGCCCGCTCGTCGCCTCCGCCACGCTACAGGTCCTTCCGCCGGAAGACCCAGATCGAGGTGAAGAGCGACGCGGCGGTGAGCGATGGGAAGACGACGATCACGCGGGCGACGTCCCAGCTCGAGCTCTGCCCGCGGAACGTCCGGGGCAGCGCCTCGATCACCGCGGTCGTGCTCATCCAGGTCAGCCCGAGGAACTGCAGGACCACGCCCGACAGCACGATCACGAGCAACACGGCGAGCACGGCCATCAGGACGTTCGACAGGAGGGTCGACATCGTGAGGCCGAACGCGGCGAGGAAGGCGAGCAGCAGCGCCACCATCAGCACGCCGGCGACGACCCCTGCGATCGAGGTGTCGGCGGCGGCGTAGCGGATGATCAGGTAGGCGAACGGGATCATGACCGCGAGGTAGACGGCGAGCGTGAAGCCCATGCGCGCGATGATCTTCGCGGAGATGTACTCGGTGCGCGTGACCGAGCGCGACATGATCGAGTCGGCGATGATGCTGGCCTCGCCGGAGACGGCGCTGCTCGCGATCACGGCGACGGCGAGCGCGGAGAACGGAGCGAGCACCGCCGCGATGTAGGCGGCCATCGTCTCGGACGCGAGCTCCTTCTCGTTCGCGGCGACCGCGACCAGGAAGAGCGCGGGAACGACCAGCAGCAGGATCCAGACGCGCGTGACCCAGGAGCGGGTCAGCTGCTCGACGTCATACCGCAGGATGGCCAGGAATGCCTGCATCCGAGGTCTCCGATCCGTTGGGGCTGGCGCCGCGTCGCGCGATGTCCTGGGTGGCCGCCCAGGCAGCGGCGCGCAGGAAGCCGCGCGTGCGGTCCTCCTCCAAACGCCGGAGGAAGGCCTCCTCGATCTCGTCTGCGCCGGTGTTGATGTGAAGGAGATCGACGCCCGTGCGGTCGACGAGCTGGAGCACCCGTT
Source organism: Chloroflexota bacterium (assembly GCA_016866055.1). Lineage (GTDB taxonomy): Bacteria > Chloroflexota > Dehalococcoidia > UBA2979 > UBA2979 > VGNK01. Next base: position 10,747 of record VGNK01000008.1, read on the forward strand.
CGACGTACTCGGGCAGCGGCTCCGTGCCGAGGAACGTGATCCGGAACTCGGAGCCGAGCCGCTCGTAGCGGACGGAGCCGAGCTCGTCGAGCGTCGGGATCTGCTGCTCGAACGCGGCAGTGTTGCCCTCGATCTCGACGGAGATCGTGCCCTGCCGCGCGAGGCGCCACATCTCCGCCATCGGTCCGGAGTAGATGAGGCGCCCGCTGGAGATGATCCCGACGTCGGTGCAGACGCGCTCGACGTCGCCGAGGATGTGCGTGGCGATGATGATCGTGCGATCGCGGCCGGAGAGCTCGCGGATGAGCTCGATCGTCTGCTTGCGGCCCGCGGGGTCGAGTCCCGAGGTCGGCTCGTCGAGGATCAGGAGCTCGGGGTCGTTCATCAGCGCCGCGGCGATGCCGAGGCGGGTGAGCATGCCGGTGGAGAAGCCGCCGATGCGCTGGGACGCCGCGGCGGTCAGGTCGACGGCCTGCAGCAGCCGCGCGAGCTGGATCTTCGCTCGCTCCCCCGGGAGCCCCAGCACCGAGCCCGTGAACTCGAGGTACGAGATCGGCGTCATGTACCGCGGGAAGCTCGGGTTCGCGGGGAGGAAGCCGATGCGGCGGCGGATGTCGGCGCGCTCGGCGGTCATCGGCTCGCCGAGGACCGTGACGTGCCCGGCGGTCGGTCGCTCGAGGCCGAGCAAGATGCGGAACGTCGTGGACTTGCCGGCGCCGTTGGGGCCGACGAGCCCGAAGACCGACCCCTTCTCGACGCGCAGGTTGAGCGCGTTCAGGGCGATGTACCGCTTCTCGTAGATCTTGGTCAGGTCGGACGTCAGGATGACGTGCATCGCAGGACCTCCAAGGGTCGCCGAGTCCGCGGTTCGACCGGCCCGAGCGTCCGCCCCAGCGAGACGGAGTGGCGATCATATCTGGGGGTCGCACGCAGTGAAAGGTAGGGTTTCCCCCTGCCGAACCACCGATCTGATGGCGGCTTCCGGTCCACGACTCGTGGCCGCAACATCCGGAGCCTATAGTCTCGGCATGCAGCGGGTGCTGTTGCTGTCGGACGACGTCGCGAACGCCGCTGCGGCCGCGTCTGCCCTCCGTCAAGACGGGCGGGGCGTGCGCGCCGAGACGAACGCCGAGCGTTTCCTGCTCGCGGCGCGCGAGTGGCGGCCGGCGCTCGTACTCGTCGACCTCGACATTGGGCTGACCGCGGGCGGACTCGCGGCGCTCTTGCGCGATCCGGTGCTGGCTGACGGGGTCGGCGTGATCGCGATCGCGAGCGAGCGCAGGCTCGAGCTTGTCGGCCCAGGCGTGAAGATCGACGACTTCATCGTGCCCCCGATCGACGAGGTCGAGCTGCGCACGCGGATCTCTCGCGTGCTCTGGGTGCGCACCGGCACGGACGACGGTCACGTGCTGAGCGAGGGGACGCTCACGATCGATCTCGAGCGCTACAAGGTGAGCATCGACGGCGAGGCGGTGGACCTCACGTACAAGGAGTACGAACTGCTCCGCTTCCTCGCGACGAATCCGGGGAAGCCGTTCACGCGGGAGGCGCTGCTGAACCGCGTCTGGGGCTACGACTACTACGGCGGCTCGCGGACCGTCGACGTCCACGTGCGGCGGATCCGAGCGAAGATCGAGCGCGGCCAGCAGTTCATCGAGACCGTGCGGAACGTCGGGTACCGCTTCATCGAGCGCGCTCGCTGAGCGTTGCGGGGTGCGCGCCGCGCGTGCTCAGGCGGCGCGGTCGCTGCGCAGCCGGTAGCCGACGCGCGGCACGGTGTCAATGCAGTCCGCGGCGCTCTGCCCGAGCTTCGCGCGCAGTCGCGAGAGCATGACGGCGCCGATCGCCTGCTGCGGGCCGAGGTGGGCGTCCGAGGTCACCAGGCGCACCCCGGAGAGCCCGCGTGCGCGCAGCGAGCGCAGGAACTCCGCCCAGAAGGCGCCGTCTTCGCTGTCTCCGATCGCCAGGCCGAGCACCTCGCGGTCGCCGGTGAGCGTGACGCCGGTGGGCACGACCACGGTGAGAGCCGTCACCGCTCCGCCTGAGCGTCCCTTCAGGTAGGTGGCGTCGAGGAAGACATAGGGGAAGGCGACGTGGTCGAGCAGGCGGTGGCGGAAGACGTCGAGCGACTCGTCGAGCTCGGCGCAGATGCGACTGACCTCGCTTTTCGAGATCCCGGCCTCGAGTCCGAGCGCCTGCACCAGGTCGTCGACCTTGCGGGTGGAGACGCCGTGCACGTAGGCCTCCATCACCACGGCGAAGAGTGCGCGGTCGATGCGGCGGCGGCGCTCCAGCACCGATGGAAGGAAGCTCCCGCGGCGCAGCTTCGGAATCTGGAGCTGCACGTCGCCGGCCTTGGTCGAGAGCACGCGCTCCCGGCTGCCGTTGCGCAGGTTCGTGCGCGTGGGCGTGCGCTCGAACGGCCGCGCTCCGATGAACTCGCTTGCCTCGGCAGTGATCAGCGCCTGCAGCACCAGTTCCACGCCGCGACGGACGACGTCAATCCCGCCGCCGGCACGCACTGCCTCAAGCAGCTCCGATGGCTCAGACTGTGACAGGGTCACCGGGTTCCCTCCTCGATGTGTCCCTGGACGTTCACACTGAAGATCACCCGGTGATCCACCCTTACGAGCGAGTCCAGGCTTCGACACCTCTCCGTGTGGCATCAACCTCCGGAGTCGTACCGCCGGCCCCCGGGTAGCGCGAAGGTCGCGTCGCCACGGTGTGCGGCGCGGAGCGGCGTGGCCCTCGCGTGCTCCCGCGCAGCGCGGATTCGCTGCGCGGGGTTGTCGTGGTCACCGTAGAAGCGGCGCGTCTCGTTCCGTTGTCGCTCCTGTGAACGCGCGGTTTCGCGGACGTCACGTTCGAATGTCGGGGGGGGGGGGGGGGGGGGGCGCCCGGCGGCGGGGGGGGGGGGGGGGGGGGGGGGGGGGGGGGGGGGGGGGGGGGAGGTCACCAGCGGCCGTGCGCGTGCCCCGGGCGGGGCCGCGGTGCGCTTGCAGCCGGGCCCATCGGGCCTCACGATGGCGCGGGCCGCAGGGGTGGGGGTGAGGCGTGGCGACGCTGTACGAGGTGAGGCAGCTCGCGGAGTCGAGCGGCGCGCGCCGCGTCGACCTGAAGGTCACCGACCTGGCGGGCCGCTGGCAGCACATCACGGTGCCGGTCGAGCGGCTCACCTCCGAGCTCGCCGACCGGGGCGTCGGCTGCGATCGGGACGTGCTGGAGGGGGCGCGCACGGGCGGCGGAGAGCTCGCGCTCGTGCCGGACCTGGACACAGCCGTCCTCGACCCCGTGCTCTCCACGCCGACGCTCAGCCTGCTCTGCCGACTCGTCGACCCGGTCACGAGCGAACGCCACACGCGGGACGCCCGGTACATCGCGGAGAAGGCGACGGCGCATCTCGAGTCGACGGGCATCGCGGACGCGGCGATGTTCGGGGCGCGGCTGCAGTTCTTCGTGTTCGACGACGTGCGCTACCAGCAGGCGAGTCACACCGCGTTCTACTTCGTCGACTCCGCCGAGGGGGCGTGGAACACCGGGCGCGATGAGGCGCCGAACCTCGCGGGGAAGGTCCCGCCTGGGCGCGGCTACCTGGAGGCGCCGCCCTTCGACACGCTCGCGGACTTCCGGCGCTCGGTCGCGCAGGCGCTCGCCGGGCTCGGCGCGGTGGTCGAGTCGGAGCGCCGTGAGGCGGCGAGCCCCGGCCAGGGGGAGGTCGCGCTGCGGCACCGACCACTCGTGCAGAAGGCCGACGAGTTGCAGTGGACGAAGTACGTGGTCCGCAACCTGGCGCGCGCGCAGCGCAAGGTCGCGACCTTCATGCCGAAGCCGCTGCACGGGGAACCCGGCTCCGGCATGCGCACGCACCAGTCGCTGTGGAAGGCCGAGGCACCTACTTTCTTCGACAGCAACGGCTACGCGGGGCTCTCGCAGATCGCGCGCTACTACATCGGGGGGCTGCTGCGGCACGCGCCGGCGCTGCTCGCACTGTGCTGCCCGAGCACGAACTCGTTCCGCCGGCTGACCGCGGAGGAGTCGGCGGTGCACCTCATCTACTCCGTGCGGAGCTCGTCGGCGGTCGTGCGCATCCCGGCGCCGCAGCCCTCGCCATCATCGACGCGGGTCGAGTTCCGGCCGCCGGACGGCTCCGCGAACCCGTACCTCGCCTTCGCGGCGATCCTCATGGCCGGGCTCGACGGCGTGCAGAGCCGGATCGAGCCCGGGGACCCGCTCGACAAGGACATCCAGCAGCTCACGGCGTCGCAGATCGCGCAGGTGCAGACCCTGCCGCGCACGCTCGACGCCGCGCTGGACGCGCTGGCCGCCGATCACGCGTTTCTGCGCAAGGGCGACGTCTTCACGCAGGACGTGATCGACCGCTGGCTCGACGTGAAGCGCGCCGAGGTGCGCGAGATGGACGCGCGCCCGACGCCGTACGAGTACGAGCTCTACTTCTCCGGGTAACGGCCGCGGGGCACGGCGCAGGACGCCGTCAGAGCACGAGGTAGCGGTCGATCTCGTACTGGGTGACCTGCGATCGGTAGGCTTGCCACTCGAGGCGCTTGTTCGTGACGAGCGTCGACCAGACGTGCTCGCCGAGCGCCTCGCGCATGAGCGCGGACGACTCGAATCGATCGATCGCCTCCTCGAGCGACGTGGGGAGGGCAAGCACGCCCATCGCGGCGAGCTCCTCTGCGGAGTGGTCCGCGACGCCCCGTTCGAGCGGCTCGGGGAGCGCGTAGGAGTTGCGGACGCCGGCCATTCCGGCGGCCAGCACGGCCGCGAACGCGAGGTAGGGGTTGCAGGCGGAGTCGGGGACTCGGTACTCGATGCGCGTGCCCTCAACCTCGGTGCTCGGGCGGCGTTCGGGGACCCGCACGAGGTCCGCGCGGTTGCGCGTGGACCATGTGGCGTGCGTCGGCGCCTCGTACCCGGGCACGAGGCGCTTGTACGAGTTCACCCACTGGTTCGTCACGAGCATCAGATCGGGCGCGTGGCGCAGCAGCCCGGCCATGTAGTGACGTGCCGCGGCGGAGAGGTGAAGCGTCTGGCCCGCGTCGTGGAAGGCGTTCGACTCACCGCGGAAGAGCGACTGGTTGAGGTGCATCGCCGAGCCGTTCTCGCTCGCGAGCGGCTTCGGCATGAAGGTTGCGTAGACGCCGTGGCGCATCGCGACCTCCTTGACGACGAGGCGGAAGGTCATCACCGCGTCGGCCATGGTGAGCGCGTCGGCGTAGCGCAGGTCCATCTCGTGCTGGCTGGGCGCCGCCTCGTGGTGGCTCTCGGCGACCGCGATGCCCATCTCCTCGAGCGTGAGCACGGTCTGCCGGCGCAGGTCGGAGGCGGTGTCGAACGGGGTGAGGTCGAAGTAGCCGCCGCGGTCGAGCGGCTCGGTGCCGCGGCCGTCCTTGAAGTAGAAGTACTCGATCTCGGGTGAGACGTAGAAGGTGTAGCCGGACTCGGCGGCGGCGGCGAGCGTGTGCTTGAGCACCCAGCGCGGGTCGCCCTCGAACGGCTCGCCGTCGGGGGCTCGGATGTCGCAGAACATCCGCGCGACCGACTGCTCGCGGGGCCGCCACGGGAGGATCTGGAAGGTCGCCGGGTCCGGCACCGCGATCATGTCGGCCTCGTCGTGCCGCGCGAAGCCCTCGATCGCGGAGCCGTCGAAGGAGACGCCGTCGACGAGGGCGTGCTCGAGCTCCTCGGCGGTGATCGCGACGGACTTGAGCATGCCGAGGATGTCGGTGAACCAGAGACGGATGAACTTCACGTCGTGGTCGCGGCACGACTGGATCACGTGCTGTCGGGAGTCGAGGTCGTTCATGCGCCCGAGGGTACCCCCGGGGGTGTTTCAGCCGTATTTCTCGTGCGCGGGGTGTGCCGCACGGGTTGCGTGAGGGCGGGGACCGTAGGCTATGCTGCCGCCCGCACGCCAGCGGCGGCGTCGGCGGCAGCGTCCCGAGCGCGGCCGCAGCATCGCTCGACGAGGAGGGGGACTTGGTTACGGAGCTTGCGGATCTCACCGCTGACATGAAGGCTGCGATCGGGCAGAGCGGGCCGACCACCACGTATGAGGTGACCACGCTCGGCATCCGCACCTTCGCGCGCGCGGTCGGGTATCGGAACCCGATCTACTTTAACGAGGACGAGGCGAAGAAGAAGGGCCACCGCGCGCTCGTGGCGCCCCCGGGCTACCTGGGCATGCCCGTCTTCGACCCGAACCGCCAGGAGGGGGGCCGTCGCGCCGACTTCGAGTCGCCGTTCAAGCGCAACCTCAACGGCGGCACCGAGGTGGAGCCGCTGGAGACCGTCTACGCCGGCGACGTGCTCGAGTCTGTGACGACTCTCGCGAAGCTCGAGCTCACCAAGGGCCGCCTGGGCCAGATGCTGATCCGCACCTCGGAGACGGTCTACACGCGGCAGTCCGACGACAAGGTCGTCGCGAAGACCCGCGGCACCGGCATCTCGTACTGAGCGCGCAGCGAGCGAAGGGAAGCACGCGAACGATGGCACAGGTCTACTGGGACGACGTCAAGGAGGGGCAGGAGCTGCCGGCGCTCGACGAGGAGATGTCCTCGCAGCGACTGGTGGTGTGGGCGGCCGCCTCCGGCGACTTCTACCAGATCCACTACGACGACAACTTCGCGAAGGGGAACAACCTTCCCGACATCATCGTGCACGGTGCCCTCAAGGGGATGCTCATCGGCCGGCTGCTCGACGAGTGGGTCGGCGAAGAGGGTCGCATCGTGAAGTGGGGCGTCTCGTATCGCGGGATGGACCCGGCGCGCCGGAACGTGAAGGTCTGGGGCAAGATCACGAAGAAGTACGAGCGGGGCGGCGAGGGGCTCGTCGACCTGGACGTCGGGGTCGCGCAGCCCAACGGCACGCAGACGACGCCCGGCACGGCGACGGTGATGCTGCCGAAGAAGAAGTAGAAGCGGCGCGAGGCGCGCGCCGTTGGCGCGCAGCTCGAAACGCGAGGAGCCCGGCGTGAGCCGGGCTCCTCTGTGTGTGCGACGGTCTCGCGTCCGCGGCTCAGACGAAGAGCACGCGCGTCGCGCGGTCGGCGAGCGTGTACAGCGGCGTGGCGTAGACGCCGAGCACGACGGTGCCGGCGAGCAGGACGGCGGTCGTCAGGTAGCCCGTGGGGCTGAGCCGCCACCGGCGCGCGTCGCCGTCTGGCTGGTAGAGGTACATCTGCTTGATGACCTGCAGATAGTAGTAGAGCGACACCGTGCTCATGATGACCGCGAAGGTGGCGAGCCAGAGGAAGCCGCCGTCCGCGGCCGCGGTGAACAGGATGAACTTCGTGAGGAAGCCCGCCAGCAGCGGCATGCCGCCGAGCGAGAACATCCCCGCCGTGATCACGAGGGCGAGGTACGGGTTGGTCTGTGCGAGGCCGCGGAACCCCGAGATCTCCTCGGTGCCCGTGCGGTTGTAGAACGCGATCACCGCCATGAAGACGGCGAGGTTCGTGACGAGGTAGCCGCCGATGTGCAGCAGCAGCGCGGAGGCGGAGACCACCGAGACCGTCGTGATCGCCATCAGCATGTAGCCGACCTGACCGATCGACGAGTAGGCCAGCAGCCGCTTGATGTTGCGCTGCTGCAGCGCGACGAGGTTCCCGAGCCCCATCGTCAGCACGGCGATGAGGGCGACCATCCACTGCCAGTCCGGCAGCGCCGGGAGGAGTGGCCCGGAGAACCAGCGCAGGAAGAGCGCGAGCACCGCGGCCTTCGAGGTCGCGGAGATGTAGGCGGTGATGGGAAGCGGCGCGCCCTCGTAGGCGTCCGGCGTGTACATGTGGAACGGGACGGCCGACGCTTTGAAGCCGAGCCCCGCGACGATCAGCACGAGGCCGAGGATCAGCGGGAGCGTCATCCCGCCGGTGCCGGCCGCGAGTGCACCCGAGATCTCTGTGTACTGGGTGGAACCGGCGACGCCGTAGAGCAGGCTGAGCCCGTACAGGAGCATCGCGGAGGCGACGCCCCCGAGCAGGGTGTACTTCAGCGCAGCCTCTCCCGAGCGCGGGTCGTTGCGCGCGAGCGAGACCGCCACGTACAGCGAGAATGAGAGCACCTCGATCGCGACGTAGGCGGTCAGCAGGTCCCGCGCGGCGGCCATGTAGATGGCGCCGACCGTAGAGAGCAGGATCAGCGCGTAGAACTCGCCGATGTGCCCGATGTGCCGCTCGACGTACTCGTGCGAGCCGACGATCACGACGATCGCCGTCGCAGTGAAGAGCACGCGGAAGAACGTCGTGTAGTTGTCGATCGTGATCAGCCGCGCGAAGTTCCGCTGTGTGTCGATCCAGAGCAGGCTCACGACGAGCGCGGCGACGAGCCCGATCACCGAGAGCCACGGGAGGATGCGCCGACCGAGGCGGAGCTCGTTGCGGAACGCGTCCGCCCCGACGACCAGCGTCGCCGTGATCGCGATGATGATCTCGGGGAGGAGCAGCTCGTACTGGAAGTTCAGCGAGTGCCCGAGGATGTCCCTCACCGCGCGCCTCCGATGACCGCCGCTCCGCGTGGGGCGCTCTGCCGCGTCACAGCGTCACGCCCGGGATCGTGTGGATGATGGTGGGGGCGATGCGGTCGATCCACGGCGAGGGCCAGAGCCCCAGCACCACGATCGATCCGGCGAGCACGGTCGCCCCGGCTCGCTCCGGCCACGTGATCTCCTTCAACGCGCTCCAGCGCGTGGAGAACTCCCCGAAGAAGACCGACGAGAACATCCGTAACAGGTAGGTCGCCGTGATCGCCGCGGTGAGCACTGCCAGCCCGCCGACGACCGGGTAGGCGCGGAAGGCGCCGATGAAGATGTGCAGCTCGGCGACGAACCCCGAGAGCCCGGGGAGCCCGAGCGAGGCGAGCCCCGCGATGACGAAAAAGATCGCCCAGACCGGCATCTGCCGCGCCATGCCGGAGAAGTTCGGGATCTCGCGGTCGTGCGACTGGTCGTACATGCCGCCGATCAGGAGGAAGAAGAGGGCCGTCATCACGCCGTGTGCGAACATCTGCAGCACGGCACCGTTCCAGCCGATCACGTTGAGCGTGCCGAGCCCGAGGAAGACGTACCCCATGTGCGAGACGGAGGAGAAGCCCGTGAGCAGCTTCAGGTCCGTCTGCCGCAGCGCCGAGATCGCGCCGTAGAGCGCGGCGGTGATTCCGAGCAAGATGAGCGCCGGCGCCCAGAACGCGCCTCCCTCGGGCATCATCTGGAAGCCGAGGCGGATCACCCCGAAGGCGCCGAGCTTCATCAGCACCCCGGCGTGCAGCATCGACACGGCGGTTGGTGCCGCCGCGTGCCCGTCGGGCGACCACGGGTGGAACGGGAACAGGCCACCCAGCGTGCCGCACCCGACCGCCACCATCGGGAAGAAGATCTTCTGGAAGGTCGGGTCGAAGCTCGCGGCGAAGTACTCCGTCATGTCGAAGCTGCCGGTGCCGAGCTCCACGAACATCGCGAAGATCGCGGTGAAGATCAGAATGGAGCCCGCGACGAGCATCATCATCAGCTTCATCGCGCCGTACTCCTTGCGGGTGGACCCCCACACCGCGATCAGGAGGTACATCGGCAGCACGGCGAGCTCGTACAGGAAGAACCAGAAGAAGAGATCGAGCATCACGAACGTGCCGTACACACCAGCGACCAGCACGTACAGGAGGATGAAGAAGTCCTTCGTGCGGTCGGTGACCTTCCAGGAGACCCAGGTGCCGGCGAGGATCACGATGCCGGTGAGCAACACCATCGAGACGGCGATGCCGTCGACGCCGACCTTGAGCTGCAGGCCGTGCTCGCCGAGGAGGCCGACGTTTTGCATCCAGCCGAACGTGAGAACGCCCTGGAACTGCTCGCCGACGAACGAGTAGCGGACGAAGGCGTAGACGGAGAGCACGAACATCGCGAGGCTGGCGAGCGCCGTGAGCCCGATGATGGCCGTGCGCTCGCGCGACGGCGTGAGCATCAGCAGTAGCGCGCTGCCGAGCGGCACCAGGAAGAGCGCCAGCAGGACGTAGCCGTCAGACTCGGTCATCGCTCCCTCTCGTCGCTCTCGTCGCTCTCGTCGCTCTCGTCGCTCGCCGTCCCGCGGGTTGCCCGCGGCCTACTGCGTCCCGAACGCCAGCAGCGCGATGGCGGCGAGCCCGACGGCCATCGCGAGCGCGTAGTTCGGGATGCGGCCCGTCTGCAGGAACTTCAGCCGCAGGCCGAAGTAGCCGATCGTCTGCGCGCCGCCGTCGACGCCGGTCTCGTTGATGATGCGTTTGTCGAACCAGGCGACCACGCGGGCGAGGCCGAGCACCACGCGGTCGATCGCCGCCTGGTAGAGGTTGTCGAGGTAGTAGCGGTTGACGAGCAGCGCGTGCAGCTCGGGCGCCCATCGCCGCGCGCGGGCCGCGCGCTCCGCGGCGCCGCTCCAGTACGCCCACCCGAGCGCGATCGCGACGAGCGACGCCGCCGTCGCGCCGAAGGCGACGGCCGGGTCGAGCTTGAAGTGGTGGCCTTCCTCGAGGAAGACGAGCTCGCCGAAGCCGCCGGCGAATCCGAGCGCCTTGCCGACGCCGTCCAGCGCGACGAAGCCGGCGACCGTGGCCAGCGCGGCGAGCAACACGAGCGGCCCCGCCATCGAGGTCGGTGCCTCGTGCGCGTGCTCGTGGGCGTGGCGGTTGCGGGGCTCCCCGAAGAACGTCAGCACCACGAGGCGCGTCGTGTAGAGCGCGGTGAGCGCCGCGGTGAACGCGAGCGCCACGTACGCGGCGAGCGGCGCGCCCTTGAGCGTCTCGAGCAGGATCTCGTCCTTCGAGAAGAAGCCCGCGAAGATCGGGACCCCCGCGAGCGCCAGGCTGCCGATCGTGAACGTCGTCGCGGTGAGCGGCAGCTTCCGGCGCAGGCCGCCGAGCTGCTCGACTGTCTGCTGCTCGGTCGCGTGGATCACGGAGCCCGAGCCGAGGAAGAGGAGCGACTTGAAGAACGCGTGGGTGAAGAGGTGGAACATCGCGGCGGTGACGGAGCCCACGCCGAGCGCGACGAACATGAACCCGAGCTGCGAGACCGTGGAGTAGGCGAGCACGCGCTTGATGTCGCTCTCCACGAGCCCCATCGTCGCTGCCATCAACGCCGTCAGCAGGCCGATGTAGAGGACGACGTCGCGCGCGATCAGCACCTCGGCGTAGACCGGCGAGAAGCGCGCGACCAGATAGACGCCGGCGACCACCATCGTCGCCGCGTGGATGAGCGCGCTGACCGGGGTGGGGCCCTCCATCGCGTCGGGGAGCCACACGTGGAGCGGGAACTGCGCCGACTTCCCGGCCGCGCCCGCGAACAGCAGGATCATCGACACCGTGAGGTAGGTCTCGCCGATCGCGCCCGCGCGCGCGGCCTCGATGATGGTCTGGATGTCGAAGGACCCGGTGGCCCGCCAGAGCAGGATGATCCCGATCAGTAGCCCGACGTCACCGATGCGCGTGGTGATGAACGCCTTCTTCGCGGCCTCCGCGGCGGTGCGGCGCTCCCAGTAGAAGCCGATCAGCAGGTAGGAGGCGAGGCCGACGCCCTCCCACGCGAGGTAGAGCAGGATCATGTTCCCGCTCACCACCAGCGTGAGCATCGCCGCGGTGAAGAACGAGAGCAGCGCGAAGTACCAGCCGTAGCGCGCTTCCCCGTGCATGTAGCCGACCGAGTAGACCATCACCATCAGCGCGACGATCGAGACGACCACGATCATCGTGACCGCGATCGCGTCGACAAACGTGCTGAACTCGATCGCAAAGAAGTCATCGGCGACGCGGATCCAGTCGAAGGCGAAAACGTTGTTCCCGTGCGCGTCGAAATGGCCGCCGGTGAACGAGCCCTGGAAGTCGATCAGGACGAGCACGCCGAGCACGGTGACCGTGATCAGACCGAGGATGGCGAGCCAGTCGCCGCCTCGGGGGAGGATCCGGCTGAAGAGGGCGATGACGACGAAGATGCCGGCCGGGATCGCCGGGAGCAACCAGACCTGCTCCATGCCCATGTGGCCGGCCTACCCTTCGACTACCACTTCAGCGTGTCGACCTCGTCGACGTTCGCCGTCTGTCGCTCGCGGAAGATGCGCAGGACGATGCCAAGCGCGAGGCCGACCTCGGCGGCGGCGACCGTGATCACGAAAAGCGCGAAGATCGCGCCGCTGAACGCCTGGGAGTCGAGGTAGGTCGCGAACGTCACGAAGTTGATCGCGACGCCCGCGAGCATGAGTTCGACCGAGATCAGGATCAGGATCGCGCTGCGCCGCGCGAGCACCCCGTAGAAGCCGATCGCGAAGAGGACGGCCGAGAGGAGGAGGAAGTTCTCCATCGGGATCACGAGCGCGCCTCCCCTCCGGTGGGCGCCATCTCGTCCTCGTCGCGCGAGCGACGCGCGTTCACGAAGGCGCCGGAGAGCGCGATGTCGAGCAGGATGGCGATGAGGATCACGGGGATGAGGAAGTCGCGGAAGAGCCGCTCACCGAACGCGGTGAAGGAGACCACCGCCGGCACGCGCGCGCCCCAGTTCGCGTCGATCACGGCGGCGATGAAGAGGCCTCCGATGATCACGGCCACGCCGAAGGCGAACGGCTTCTGCGAGCCGTCGCTGACCACCGGCTCGTCCTGCGCGTTCGTGAGCATGAGACCGAAGAGGAGGAGGATCGTGACGCCGCCGCCGTAGACGAGCACCTGCACGAGCGCGATGAACTCGTTGGCGAGGAGCAGGAAGATCCCCGCGACGCCCAGCAGCGTCGCGATCAGCGCCAGCGCGGCGTGCACGATGTTGCGCAGGAGCACAGCGCCGAGCGCGCCGGCGATCACGACGGTGGCGTCGAGCCAGAAGACGAACTCGGGGGCGCTGATGCGGCTCAGCAGCAGGAGCGCGAGCAGCACGACGAGGATCGGGGTGCCGAGCATCCCGGCGACGATGCTTCCCTGGACGATGATGCGGTCGAACTGCGATGGGAGCGGAAGTCGGTCGAGCAACGCGGTCCCTCTGTCCCCGGTCAGCCTCTTGCCCGGCCGGGCGCACCCTCGCGGGGCACCCGCTGGCCCGGCGCTAGTGTGCCGGGCTCTGCGCAGTGCGCAACCCTCGGACTACTGCGCCACCCACTCCTTGATGTCCCCCGCGCGGTGCTGCGCGAGCAGCTGCTGGAGGTCCATCACGAGGTCGGAGCGGTCGTAGACCGAGAGTTCGTGGCCCTGCCAGGTGTTGTTCATCGCGATCGCGTCGAAGTTGCAAACCTCGACGCAGATGTTGCAACGCATGCAGCGGGCGTAGTCGATCCAGAACTTGTCGATGATCTTGCGCCGGCTGGAGCTGCCGCCCTGGGAGGTGTGGTTCGGGTTGTCCTTCATGAGGACGGTCATGCACTCGACCGGGCAGGCGCGCTCGCAGGCATGGCAGCCGGTGCAGAACGGCTCGTCGATCTCGGTGTCCCAGAGCAGCAGCGGGAAGGCGCGGTCGCGCTGGGGGATGGGGCGGTGGACGTCCGGGTACTCGCGAGTCACGGGCCGCCTGGTGAAGGTAGAGAGCGTCGTGAGCAAGCTCTTCGCGATGCCCCTCATCGGGCAGCCTCACTTTGCGCTACGAGCGCGGGGCGGGGCCGCGGGCGCCGCACCGCGCGGTCGGTGACCCAGAAGAGGAAGCCGAGGCCGACGACGCCGGTGGCGAGCAGCACGACGTCCGGCCAGTCGTACACGAGCACCGCCCCGTTCACCACGATCTGCACGAACGTGAGCGGGAGCAGCACCTTCCACGAGTAGCTCATCAACTGGTCAATGCGCAGGCGCGGCACCGAGGCGCGCACCCAGAAGACCAGGAAGATGAGCCCGCCCGCCTTCGCGGAGACGAGCACGAGCTGCCACCAGCGCCCCAGCTCCTCGCCGAGCGGCCATGCCCAGCCCCCGAGGAAGACCGAGGCCCCGATCAGCGCGAGGATGAACAGCGCCGCGTATTCCGCGAGGAAGAACATCGACCAGCGGATGCCGGAGTACTCCACGAACGGCCCGCCGACCACCTCGGACTCGCCGACCGGGATGTCAAACGGCGGGCGGTTCATCTCGGCGAGCGCCGCGACGAAGAAGATGAAGAACGCGAGCGGCTGCCAGACGATGTACGGGATGTGCGCCTGCGCGACGACGATGGTGTTCAGGTTGAGCGAGCCCGCGAGCATGGCCGCCGCGAGCAGCGCAAGCACGAGCGGCAGCTCGTACGAGATGCCCTGGGCCGCGGCGCGCAGGCCGCCGATCATGGCGTAACGGTTGTCCGACCCCCACCCCGCCATCACCCAGCCGACGATGTTCACCGACGACACGGCGACGAAATAGAGCAGGCCGAGCTCGAGGATGCGGACGTGCCAGTCGAGGAGGAACGGGAGGATCACGAAGCCGAGGAAGATGGGGACGAACACGACGTACGGCGCGAGCTCGAAGGTCCACGGGTCCGCCATCCGCGGCCGCAGGTCCTCCTTGCCGACGAGCTTGAGCGCGTCCGCCACCGACTGCAACGTGCCGCGCGGCCCGGTGCGCGTCGGACCGAGCCGCATCTGGAAGCGCGCCAGGATCTTCCGCTCGATGTAGATGAGCGCCATGACGGTCACCGTCATGAAGCCCACGATGATCCCGACGCGCGCGAGCGCGTCGAACCAGACGTTGATTTCGAACCCGAAAAGCTCGTTGTTCACCGGTCGACCTCGCAGAGCACGATGTCGATCGACCCGAGGATGACGACCGCGTCCGCGACGTACTGGCCGACCGTCATCTCCTTCAGGGCCTGCAGGTTGGAGAGGCCGGCGGAGCGGATCTTCAGCCGGTAGGGGCGGTTGCCGCCCTTGCTCACCAGGTAGATGCCGTACTCACCGCGCGGCGCCTCGGTGCGGATGTAGACCTCGCCGGGCGGCGTGCGCAGCATGCGTGGCATCCGCTCCGGAAGGATCGGGCCGGGCCGCAGCCGCTCGAGACACTGTTCGACGATGCGGATCGACTGGCGGATCTCCTCGACGCGCAGCAGGAAGCGGTCGTAGACGTCCCCGTGCTCGCCGACCGGCACATCGAAGTCGACCTGGTCGTAGTAGAGGTACGGCTCGGTCTTGCGGATGTCGAGGTCGACGCCCGAGGCGCGCAGCGCGGGGCCGCTCATCCCGTAGTCGATCGCGTCCTCCGTGGAGATGGTCCCGACGCCGCGCGTGCGCGCGATGAAGATCTCGTTCGCCGTCATGAGCCCGTCGACGTCCTTGAGGCCCTGCTTGACCTGCGTGAGCACTTCGCGGACGCGCTCGACGAAGTTGTCGGTGACCTCCCAGGCGAGCCCACCCGGTCGGAAGTACGCGTACATCAGGCGGTCGCCGGTGATCTCCTCGAAGAGGTCCTGCACGATCTCGCGCTGGATGAACGAGTAAGTGAACGCGGTGCCGAAGACGCCGACGTCGGTGCCGAAGGCGCCGGTGAACATGAAGTGGCTGGAGATGCGGTTCAGCTCGCACAGGATCATGCGGATCCACTGCGCGCGCTCGGGCACCTGGATGTCCATGAGCTGCTCGACGGCCATCACGTACGAGAGCTCGGCGTTGAAGTTCGCCAGGTACTCGGTGCGGTCCATGTAGCCGATACCCTGGCGGTAGTCCATCGTCTCGCAGAGCTTCTCGGCGCCGCGGTGCATGTAGCCCACGTAGGGGACGACGTCGCGCACGACCTCGCCGTCGACCGTCAGCACCATGCGGAAGACGCCGTGCGTCGAGGGGTGCTGCGGCCCCATGTTGATCATGATGTCTTGGGTCTCGAACTCCTGGTCGGGCAGGCGAGGCATCGCCATCTACTGGCCCTCCGCGGTGTAGCCCATGCCCTCGCCCTGGAGCACCTCGATCTCGGCGAGCGGGTGGTCCTTCCGGAGGGGGAAGGTGTCGGTCATGTCCTCGGGGAGGAGGAGCGTGCGCGGATCCGGGTGGCCGGCGAAGGTCACGCCGAACATCTCGGCGGTCTCGCGCTCGAGCCAGTTGGCGGCGCGCCAGACGCCGGTCGCGGTCTCGATCCGCAGGTCGTTGTTGGGGAGCGTCGCCTTCACCGTGAGGTTGAGGCGCTTCGCGGTCGAGTAGAGGTGATAGACGACGTCGATGCCCTCGTCCTCGTTGTCGACTGCGGTCAGGGAGCGGAGGTAGTCGAAGCCGAGGTCGGCGTGCCGCTTGAGCGCGCGCAGCGCGGCGACGACCTCGTCGCGTGGCACGTGGACGATCAGGTCGAGCGAGCCGCGCTCGGGGGTGGCGGTGACGCCCGCGAGCGCGCGGTCGACGACGGGCCAGATCGTGTCGTCGAAGGAGGGAGGGGGTGGCGGTGATGCCGGCTGGGCGCCGCCCCGCCCGGTGGCGCGCGCGGGCTGCGTCTCGTCGGTCGTCACGCGCGGCCCTGGGCCTTCCGCTCCTCCATGATCATCCCCTGGAGGGCGAGGAAGGCGTCCATGAGCGCCTCCGGCCGCGGCGGGCAGCCCGGCACGTAGACGTCGACCGGGATGACCTTGTCGACGCCCTGCAGCACGCGGTCGTAGCGCGTGTAGGGGCCGCCGTTCGTGGCGCACGCGCCCATCGAGATCACCCACTTCGGGTTCGGCATCTGCTCGTAGAGCAGCTTCACGGCGGGCGCCATCTTCTTGGTGACGGTGCCCGCGACGATCATCACGTCCGACTGCCGCGGTGACGGCCAGGGCACGATGCCGAAGCGGTCGAGGTCGTAGTGCGACATGTAGGTGGCGATCATCTCGATCGCGCAGCAGGCGAGCCCGAAGGTCATGGGCCAGAGCGACGACTTCCGGGAGGCGGCGAGCAGCAGGTCCGCCGGGACCTGGAGCACGCCGGGCAGCACCTCCTTGTAGAGGGCGCGGCCGGGGACGACCTCGACGGGCGTGAGGCGCGGGGCCTCGTTCGGGTGTTCGCCGGGAACCGCCGGCGTCGTCGGCTCGGGCGCCGGCGGCGCCGCGGGGCGCGGCTCGGTGGCCGGCTGGGTCGTGACGTCGGCAGGTGTTACCGCCATTGCAACGCACCCTTCTTCCAGGCGTACCCGAGGCCGGCGCCGAGGATGGCGATGAAGGCCACCATCACCCAGTACGCCTGGGCGCCCACGCCCACGAACGAGAGGGCCCACGGGAAGATGAAGACGGCCTCGACGTCGAAGATGATGAAGAGGATGGCGTACAGGTAGAACCGTACGCCCACGTTCGTGCTCGCGCGGCGGATCGGCAGCATGCCGCACTCGTAGGTGGTGGCCTTCTCTCGCTCGCGCGAGAACGGCGCGAGCAGCCGCGAGCCGAGCAGCGCCGAGATGACGAGGACGAAACCGACGATGGTGGCGATGAGAACCGGCAGGTAGTTGCTGTAGAGCTGGTCGATCGACTGAGGTTCCACCAGTCTCCTGCTCTCACCGCGGCGCGGGTTGGCACGTGATCCGGGACACGATCAGAGGTCGCGCTCACGCACACGGGGCAGCCCGGGGACGACCCTAGCAACGGCCCCAACCAGTGTCAACGAAACGGACAGGCACGCGCGCGTAACGCGCCGCGAACGCCCCTCAGCGTCGCTCGCGACCCCTCTCCGACGCTCGGCCGGCATGCGCGCCCGGTCCGCGGGGGGGACGGTCGCGGAGGCTAGCCGAGCTCCGCGAGGCTCGCGCGCAGCCCCTCGAGGCGCCCGCACGCGGTCGCGAGCCGCTCCTCCTCCTTCGCCACCACGCCGGCCGGCGCGCGCGAGCGGAACTGCTCGTTCGCGAGCTTGCGCCCCTGCCGCTCCACCTCCGCCTCGGCCTCTGCGATTTGCTTGCGCAGCCGCTCGCGCTCCGCGTCGAGGTCGAACAGCCCCGCCATCGGCAGCACCACGCGTCCGACGTCGAGCACGCTCGTGACGATCCCGTCGGACGGGGTCTCCTCGGCGGCGTCGACGATGTGAAGCGGCCGCGCGCGCGCGAGCGCCTCCATCGCCGGCTGCAGCGTGCGCGCGGTGCCCGCCGCCTCCGCGCCGACGACGTACGCCTCCACCCAGCGCCCCGCGTCGACGCGCTTCTCGGCGCGCACGTTGCGGATCGCGCGCACGAAGTCCATCACCGCCGCGAGCTGCCGCTCGGCCTCCTCGTCGCGGGGCAGCGCGCCGGGCCGCGGGTAGGCGGCCACGATCAGCGCCGGGGCGCCGGCCGCGTCCGGACGCAACGCGGCGATCCGCTGCCAGATCTCCTCGGTGACGAACGGCATGAACGGGTGCAGCAGCCGCAGCACGCGGTCGAGCACGTGCACGAGCACCGGCATCGGGGTGCGATCACCAACGCGCACGCGCACCTTCGCGAGCTCGATGTACCAGTCCGCGAACTCATCCCAGAAGAAGTCGCGCACCTGGCGCAGCGCCTCGGCGAGCTCGAACTTCAGCATGAGCGCGTCGGCGTCCGCGATCACGCGCTCCAGCCGCGAGAGGATCCAGCGGTCCTCGATCGCCTCCGGCGCGGCCGGCAGGGCGAGGTCGTCGCCCGGCTCCACCAGCGTGATCGCGAAGCGCGAAGCGTTCCAGAGCTTGTTCGCGAGGTTGCGACCCGCCTCGAGCCGGTCGTCGGTGAGGCGCTGATCGTTGCCGGGCGAGGTGCCGGAGACGAGCGCGTAGCGCAGCGCGTCCGTGCCGAAGCGCTCCGTCAGGTCGAGCGGGTCGATCACGTTCCCGCGCGACTTCGACATCTTCTGGCCGTCGGGGGCGCGCACGAGCCCGTGCAGGTAGACGTGCTCGAACGGGACCGCGCCATCCATGTTGTAGAGCGAGAGCATGATCATGCGCGCGACCCAGAAGAAGATGATGTCGTAGCCGGTCTCCATCACCTGCGTCGGGTAGTAGCGTGCGAGCGCCTCGGTCTGCTCCGGCCAGCCGAGCGTCGAGTGCGGCCAGAGGCCCGACGAGAACCACGTGTCGAGCGTGTCCTCGTCCTGCCGCAGCCGGTCGCTCCCACACGCCGCGCACCGCGAAGGGTCCTCGATCGCGACGGTGAGCTCCGAGCAGGCGTCGCAGTACCAGACCGGGATGCGGTGCCCCCACCAGATCTGCCGGCTGATGCACCAGTCCCGGATGTTCTCCATCCAGTGGAGGTAGGTGCGCTCGAAGCGCTGCGGCACGAACTGGGTGCGCCCCTCGCGCACGGCGGCGATCGCCGGCTCGGCGAGCGGCGCCGCGCGCACCCACCACTGCAGCGAGAGGATCGGCTCGACGATCGTGCCGGACCGCTGGCAATGGCCGATCGCGTGCGTGTACGGCTCGACGCGCTCGATCAGCCCGCGCGCCTCGAGGTCGGCGACGATGCGGCGTCGCGCCTCGAAGCGCTCGACGCCGCCGTACGGCTCCGCCGCGTCGGTGAGCGTGCCGTCGAGCGCCATGATGCTGACCACCGGCAGGCCGTGGCGCTCGCCGATCTCGAAGTCGACGGGGTCGTGGCCGGGCGTCACCTTCAGCGCGCCCGAGCCGGCCTCGCGGTCGACGGCCTCGTCGGGGATCACCGGGACCGGGCGTCCGTTCGTGGGCACGGCGACGCGGCGCCCGAGGAGATGGCGGTAGCGCGCGTCCTCCGGGTGCACGGCGACCGCGGTGTCGGCGGGGATGGTCTCGGGGCGCGTCGTGGCGATCACGATGTGCTCGCCGGTCTCGGCGCCGGCGTCGTCGAGCACGGGGTAGCGCACGTGCCAGAACGATCCCGACTCGTCGTCGTACTCGACCTCGAGGTCGCTGAGCGCGGTGCGGCAGTCGATGCACCAGTTGATCAACCGCTCGCCGCGGTAGATGAGGCCGTCGTCATAGAGGCGCTTGAACGTCGTGCGCACGGCGCGCTCGCGCTGGGCGTCCATCGTGAAGGCCTCGCGGTTCCAGTCGGCGGAGGCGCCGAGCCGGCGGTGCTGCTGCGCGATGCGCGAGCGGGAGCGGCCGACGAACTCCCAGACGCGCTCGAGGAACGCGTCGCGGCCGAGCTCGTGGCGCGTGAGCCCCTCGCGCGCGAGGTCGCGCTCGACGAGCGCGTTCACGGCGATCGCGGCGTGATCGACGCCGGGCAGCCAGAGCGTGTCGTCGCCGAGCATGCGGTGCCAGCGGGTGAGCGCGTCCTCGATCGCGACGGTCAGCCCGTGGCCGAGGTGGAGCTCGCCGGTGAGGTTCGGGGGCGGCATGATGATCGTGAACGGGCGCTCGCCGCCGCGCGGCTCGAAGAAGCCGGAGCGCTCCCACCACGCGTAGAGCGGTTGCTCGACGTCCGCGGGCGTGTACGCGGTCGCCATCTCGCGCGGGTTGATCTCGGTGTGCGGGGTGGTCATCGCGCCCTCGCTGCCTCGGCCGGGTAGCCGTCCTGGCGGGACCTCGCGGTGGATACAAAAACGCCCCGCTGGGCGGGGCGCGCGCGGCAGTGCGGGCGACGTCTTCGTGGACGCCCCGGGCTGCCGCCTACCGTACTACCTCGAGATTCACGTGCCGATCGTAGGCACCCCCTCCACGCGGGTCAACGTCGGACGCGGGCGGGAGCGCGGGGTCGAGGTGCGCGCGGCCACCGCGGCGCTGTGTGAACGCGTTCGTGGTCGCGCGCACCGCTCCGGGGCGACGCTCTTCACGAACCGCGGCGTCCGGCCGCGGGAAGGGAGACCAGTCACGAGCGCACGAACCCCGCGACCAACGACACCGAGCGCGTGACCGTCGCCGAAGATCCAGACCTCGACATGATCGACCGCCTGCTGCACGAGGTGCTGGGGTTGGAGCAGCAGAGCTGATGTTCGTTCGTCGCGTCGTCGAGACGCGACCCACGAGCACGCGACGCGCCCGCCGAAGGCCGGGGCGCGTTCTGAATCTGACCGGGGACGCGCGGCGCAGCGCGCTCCCGTGTGCTGTCCCGGGCTACTTGCCGACCTTCTGCCGGGCGTCGCGCGCGACGCGCTTCGCCGCCTTCGGTGCGCCCTAAATCGCGTCGCGCGAGGGCGCGGCGCCGCCGACGCGCTTGCCGATCGCGCGCAGCGCGCCGAGGGACGCGGCCGCGGCGGCGA